>VFJM01000359.1 GCA_009886055.1 Geobacter sp.
ATGATTTACGACTATATGGTGATCGGTGCCGGGATAATCGGAATGTCCACTGCCTGGCAACTGCAGCAGGCTTTCCCGGGTTGTACTGTAGTGGTCCTGGAGAAAGAGGCTCTTCCGGCTTGTCACCAGACAGGCCGCAACTCCGGCGTTATCCACGCCGGTGTCTATTACACTCCGGGAAGCCTGAAAGCCAAGTTCTGCAAGGAAGGGAACATCGCCACCAAGAGGTTCTGCACAGAGTACGGCATCAGGTACGATGAATGCGGCAAGCTGCTGGTGGCGACCGATGAAGAGGAACTCGGGCGGATGGCTGCGCTGGTGGTGCGCTGTACTGACAATGAGATTCCGGTAGAGGAGCTGACAGCTCGGCAGCTGAAACTGATTGAACCGAATATTTCAGGAGTCGGCGCTCTCCTGGTTCCGTCTACCGGCATCGTCAGTTATAAGGAAATTACGGCCAAAATGGCTGATCTGGTGGTGGAGGGTGGAGGCGAGGTTCGCTATAACAGCGAGGTCGTGACGGTAGATGAACAGCTCGACCGCATAACCGTGCGGACCGGCAGCAACAGTTTCACCGGGCGATATCTGATCGCCTGTGCAGGTCTGATGGCAGACCGGGTTGTCGAGATGCTGGGGATTCAGCCTGATTTCAGGATTGTCCCCTTTCGCGGCGATTACTTCCTGCTGGGTGCGGAGCATAACCGAATCGTCAACCACCTGATCTATCCGATTCCCGATCCGGAGCTGCCGTTCCTCGGGGTTCATCTCACCCGAATGATTGACGGAACGGTCACTGTCGGGCCGAATGCGGTCCTCGCTTTCAAGCGCGAAGGGTATCGCAAAACTGATTTCAGTTTGCGCGACAGCATCGAAATGCTCACCTATCCGGGATTGCTCAAGGTTCTGCTCAATAATTTCAAGGTCAGCATGGTCGAACTGAAGAATAGTGTTTACAAAAAAGGGTATCTGGAACTTGTACGGAAATACTGCCCCTCACTCACCCTGGCTGATCTGCACGACTACCCCGCCGGCATCCGCGCCCAGGCGGTCAGCAAAGCGGGGCAGCTGGTTAATGACTTCCTGTTCGTCAACACCAAACGAACCCTGGCGGTCTGTAATGCGCCTTCACCGGCGGCAACTTCGGCCATTCCGATCAGCAGGCATATTGTGGAAAAAGTCAGGTCCCTTGCAGAAAAATAGCTGGTCCTATTCATCCCGTCTGCAGGTGAATACTGTCTTTCAGGCCTGGCCCGAACAACTTCGGAAGGGCATAAAGGGGACAGGCTACTTTGGTAGACAGGCCACAATCACGAATGTTGCGGTATCAGCCGAATCTCCAGTTTGCAGTTGACGGCAGCAGCGTACTTGCGAAGCATCTCAAGAGACGGAGAATGACGGTGAGAGCCGAGTGACGCTTCTACTCTCGCCAATGATGGTTGAGAAACACCCATTTTAGCCGCTACTTGCTCCTGGGTCATCCC
>VFJM01000196.1 GCA_009886055.1 Geobacter sp.
TAGTGCGGCGAAAAAGCCAATCCCCACTTGTTAAGTCTGAACTGCAGCGCTGTCCCAAGAACCCCCAGGCCGTAGATCACGCTGCGCCGGAAATTGATGGAGGATGCCTCCTCGAAGTACTTGGTGGGGCAGGAGAGCTCGCCGACCCGGAAACCGAACCAGACCATCTGGGCGATCATCTGGTTGTCAAAGACAAAATCATTAGAATTGGCGTCCAGCGGCAACTTTTCAAGCACTTCGCGTGAAAATGCCCGGTAGCCGGTGTGATACTCAGAAAATTTCTGACCTAACAGGATGTTTTCCACTAAGGTCAGAAAACGGTTGGCTATGTATTTGTAAAGCGGCATCCCCCCCTTGAGCGCCCCCGTTCCCAGAATACGGGAAGCGAGCACGGCATCGAACTCGCCATAGGCGATCATGGCGGCCATGGCGGTGACGAGCCGCGGCGTATACTGGTAGTCGGGGTGGACCATGACCACGATGTCTGCACCCATATTCAGTGCGATGCGGTAGCAGGTCTTCTGGTTGCCGCCGTAGCCGGTATTGGTTTTGTGGACAACCGTTGTGATCCCCAGTTCCTGCGCTAGTCCAGCCGTATTATCCCGGCTGCAGTCATCCACCAGCACAATGTTATCCACCTCGGGGGGGATTTCTCGCCACGTATTTTCCAGAGTCTTCTCCGCATTGAATGCCGGAAGAACCACAATCACTTTTTTCCCGTTTATCACGTGCAGACTCCATATATGTCAACGTGCTTATCACGTTTAGATTTCGAGAACAATAGAGAAAGCTTCGATGATATATCATTTTCTAATTAAATTGCCCATTTTTCCCCTGGATCTGTTTCTGTCGTCGTAACTGTTGTTACGCCCAGAAACAGTATAATAATGTGAAGGTTGGATTTATTGGATATGGCTGGATTTTAACGCACTATCATGCTAGTGTCGCACGCGGATGTTAATCGTGCGTCCATGCTGCAACTTATTGAATTTCAAGGGGGATGTCAAATAAAAACAGCCGCAGACATGAAGAAGGTCCTGTTTGTAACTCCCCCCTATCATAGTGGCGTGGATGAAATCGCCGGACGCTGGGTTCCTCTCGGGTTGGTCTATCTTGCCGGTGCTGCCCGCCA
>VFJM01000180.1 GCA_009886055.1 Geobacter sp.
ATAAGATAATCCGACTTTTCTTTTTTTGCCATGATGAATCCTTTTTATGAGTTGGAATGATAGAAAGCAGAGTGCAACATATTAAAATATCGTCGTTAATTAAAAAACGGGTCAAACGCCCTGCTTTTACAATTTTATGTTGAAATGTTATAATATCGTTTTACAATTGTCAAGTGAGAATAATTACTTTATATTTAAATCACGGACGCGCTTACTAATAAGCGCTCTATAGTTTGTTATAAAACATGTACGAGGATGCTATGCTTAACCTGCGCAAAAAAATACTTGTGGCAATCGATGGTTCCCCTCAGTCAGACAAGGCGGCTGAAGAAGCCGTCCGGCTTGCTGCCGGCAATCAGAGCCCCTTTAAAAGCCGGATCTATGCATTGCTTGTGCTTCCGAATGCACCGGATTCAACCTACACCGACTTTGTACCAAAGGCTCCGATGACCGAAACAAAAAAATGGGATGAGCTCCGGGAACGAATTTTTTATGTCGTAGAAAAATGTGCCGCCGAACACGATATTCCGCTGGAGATGATTATTGAATACGGCGATCCGGCTGATAAAATCGTTCGTATCGCCAAGCGCGAAGAAATCGATGTGATCGTCATCGGCAGTTCAGGCAAGGGGTTTATCCAGCGGCGAATCAAGGGGAGTATTTCCCATAAAGTAGCCAGTAATGCCGCCTGTTCGGTTTTTCTCGTGAGGGGATGACTTGAGTGAAGGCCCCCTTGCTCATGTGCCGTTTTTTGTTCGACAGATCATTTATTGATGTCTGATGAGACTCCGAAAAAACATCCCTGTCCTGACTGTACCTGCTGTCAGTGGTGTTCGGATGACCGCTGCCGGCTCTGCCTGAACCAAACGGGCGGCTGTCGCCGAAAACGTTCCATTGCGGAGCAGATTGCGCTGTACGAATCCCTGAATCCCTCCGAATCCGGCACGTTAAAGCAGTAAATATATATAGTTATCTCACTGGCAGCGCTGTATCGATGTGCGGTTCTTTTGAGAAATAATGTTATATTATCGGATGTTAGAATATTTATCTTGGAATAATAAGTCGTATTATGATACGAGTGAAGAGTGATCAAAAACTCAGGAGGTAGCAGGTGAAAAAAACAGCATTAGTAGTTCTCAGTATTGCCGCTCTCGCCCTTGCAGGGTGCAAAGACAAACCAAAGACTGAAGCCCCGGCCCCAGCTCCACAGCAGGGTCAGATGCCGGCCGCCCAGCCGGGTGCAGCACCGGGAGCCACAGCTCCAGGTGGAGATCCGCACGCCGGTATGAAGGCCCAGGAAATTCCTGCAGGAGCAGGGAAAAAAGCAACGGTTACCCAGACCATGAACTCAGGCGGCTACACGTATGTGGAAGCAGCTGACGAAAAAGGTGTGAAGGTCTGGTTGGCACTGCCTGAAGTCAAGGTTGCCAAGGGCGACAAGATTGAATACCCGGAAACTCCCCCTCTGGCTAATTTCCAGAGCAAAACGCTGAACAAGACCTTTGAAAAAATTTCCTTCATCCCTGGTATCAGGATTGTGAAGTAAGTTTTCAGGGTACGAACCATTGACGGGGTCATGCAGATGACCCCGTTTTTTTTATGCCGCAGATTGTGCCGCTCTTGATGGGACATGTCCCGGGACGATGCTCAGTACCTTGGCATAGCACTCTTTCCCCTTTTTTATCTCACCCAGTTCGAAGTACAGATCTCCCAGAAGAAACCACCCCCACGGATTGCCTGGCTGCAGGTTCGTAATCTCCCGTAATTCCTTTTCGGCTTCACCGTATTCGCCCCGCTGGCGATACCACTCTCCCGCGATAACATTAGTAGTGTAGCAGTATCCGAGACGCTTCTTCTGCCGTTTGAAACGCTCAGGATCATCCTGCTGATTTTTCGTCAGCTCTTTGAGAAGGAGAGCGGATGATTTTCCGGGCGGGGACGCTACGTAAAGGGCGGCATGGCGTGTCTCTGCAAAAGCAGTGGGAGTGGCAGAGCCGGCCGCAACAGCGTCCTTATAGAGCTGCGTACCCGGATAATAGGCAAGCGGCGAGACATAACCGTCATCAGGACGGATGTGGCGGACAAGCTCAATCGTCTGCCGGATGTCATCGCGGGTTTCCCCCGGAACGTCGCTGATCAGGAAGATTGAAAGATTGATGCCGATCTCTCTGACAAGCGCACAGGCGCTCTCAATCTGGGCCGGAGCGATTTTTTTACCCAGATGCCGGAGAATGCGCGGCGAACCCGATTCAACGCCGAGTTGAATACATTCACAGCCGGCGCGTTTCATTTCGGTTACCAGCTCTTCGTCAATCGCAGTGACCCGCGACTGGCAGTTCCAGAGGATGTTGACCTCCTGTTCCTGCAGCAGCGAGCAAAATTCCAGGACTCTCTTCCGGTCAGCTGTAAAGGTGTCATCACGTATCGAAAAATAAATCTGGCCGAATTTCTGACGAATGTACCGGATCTCTTCAACAATCGCGGCCGGTGAGCGGAAGCGAATCTTTCTCCCCCAAAAATCGGGTGAGCTGCAGAAATAACAGGTGGATGGGCAGCCACGGGTAGTGACGATGAATTCTGACTGCAATTCAAGATCAAGACCTAACGACATGTCAAGGTAGTGCGCCGGCAGCGGCAGGCGATCGAGGTCCTCGATGTTTTTACGAGGGGGTGTGACGACAATGGTGCCGTTTCGACGGTATGCCACTCCCTCCATGTTCTCCCATCCTGTTTCAGATGTCACCCGTGCAACCAGTTCCAGCAGCGTCGCCTCTGCCTCGCCAAGAGCCACAACATCCACCGGCGAATCATCGGTCAATATGTCTTCATAGCAGAAGGTTGCGTGCCCGCCCCCCATCACAATCGTGCTGTTCGGGAGGAGGCCGCGACACATTCGGGCAAGTGCCAGTGAAATGTGTCTATTGTGGGTCCATTGGGAAATGCCGATAACATCAGGCTTAAAGGTCAGTAATTCCTGTTTGATTCTGGAGGTTGGCCAGGCAGAAAAATTGGCCAGAATCGAGTCGTATCCGGCTTCTCGTAAACATGCGTGCAGGTAGCACAAACCGGTTGGAACGAGACTTATATAGGGGTCGCTGCGGTGTGATAATCCGGATTGGTAGGCGAGCAGTATTTTCATGGCGAAAAAAAATCCGGGTCAGGTGACCCGGATATGGTGAGTATGCAGTACGCGTGACCGGCGCTATTTCGCAAGGTTTAATGACACGCCAAGCGTATCATTTGTCAAAATATCACTTTCATTTTCCTCTTCGACATCGAGCAGCAAATCATTGAAATTAATTGCGTCAGAAGCCGTATTTGTCATCCGCCTCGCTCCAAGGTAGCGTGACAGGTAGTAGGGTGTATCCATGGATGAAATAACAACGCGGTGTTCGTGCGAAGAGGCATGGATCATCTTGCGGTTGCCAAGATAAATGCCCACATGAGAGGGGAAGCGGGCATAGGTCTGGAAGAAAACGAGGTCTCCTTTTTTAAGATCCCCGCGCACGACCTTATCGCCGACATTAAATTGCTCCCGGGCAGTGCGGGGAAGATTGACGCTCTGCTCACGGAAAACCTGCTGAGTGAAACTCGAGCAGTCAAGAGAGTTACGGCTGCTTCCCCCGAAGCGATAGCGGGCTCCCAAAAAACTGTAGGCGCTTTTTTTAAGCCGGCTGATACCCTGGCTGGCTTCAAGCGTTTTTGCAAGGTCAACCGGTCGATCCGACTCAAGATCGGTCAACTCAGCCAGCGTGTCGCTCAATTCCTGCTCATTCAAAAGATCTTTGTTAATAAGCTGCAGCCTGTTGGTGCTGGCGGGAAGAGCGGTAGACTCGGCAGCCGCAAGGAGCAGGACCTGACCAGACTTGATCTTGTTTCCTTTCAGCCCGTTCAGGTTTTTGATGTCAGCGATCTTTACGCCGGTCTTTTTGGCGATTTTGGGGAGCGTATCACCCTTGGAAACTTTATAGCTATCCTGGCGAGCCGATGTTGCGGCTTTCTTTTGTTGTGACTCGGCGTGTGACGGAATTATGAGGCGGGTACCCTTGGAAACATGGGATGCGGTCAGGTTGTTGACGGTTTTAAGCTCATTCATGGAAACATGATATTTCCTGGCAATCGACTGCAGAGATTCGCTTTTTCGTACCACATGAGATTTCGAAGCAAGGACGAGCTGAGGTAGTGCCAGGAGTATGAGGCAGATCGCAACAACAGTACGAATATGGACCATGTTCCCTCCAGGTTGTTTTAAATTCGATTAGGAATGGCCCGTTTATATAACAATCGATTGTGAAAGTCAATCTTTGTTGCACTGTTCGGGATGTTTGCCTGAGCAAAGCGTCTGCCAGCGCACTACCGCTGACGTCTGTCCCGAACGGAAAGTTTAATTATTACGGGGGTGTCGCGAAGTATCGATACCTGCTTTTCCGGCAGTCGCAGATTCTTCAGATATTCTTTTCCCTGTTTCAACTGGCTGGCGTCGATGTCTTCGGTTGCTACCGATGCAATCTGAGAAACCTGACTGGCTGGTCCCTCTATTTCGACCGAACCCGGCTCGCAGACGACATGCAGAGACGCCCGACCGGCCGGCAATCTGCCTTTAAGGGATGCTATTACCGGCACGCTCTTACGCAGTTTTTTTTCTGCTGAAACTCGAACGCTGGAAGGCGACACCGACGTAATGACCATGCCTGATGGAGCGGTAATGTTGGCATGACTGACTCTCAGAGCGGTGGTCCCTTCCAGTATTCCGGATGCATCAACATCGGCGGTCAGGTCGAGTTTAGAGGGTGGCGGGGCCAGGCTTGACAAGGCTTTTATCTGGACGGTTACGTCTTCGGGCAGCGTGCGAAGCAGCACTATACCGTCAGGAACACCATGCAGCCGCACCGGAACCGTTACCGTTGCGATTTGTCCCTGACGGGTTGTTATCAACACCCAGAAAACGCACACACCAAGCAGGAGCGCAACCTTCGGTAACAGATTTGAAAAAATGCGCTGTCGCAGTGAGATGCGGGGGCTTTCGATCTCACTTCTCAGCAGTTCATCCAGTGCCATGATCAGTTCTGTCGGAGTGTTCATGCGGCGAAAGGTTCCGGCTGTTACCAGAGAAATCTCCCCCCGCTCCTCTGATATGACGACAATAACCGCATCGCTCCGTTCCGACAATCCGAGAGCTGCCCGGTGACGGGTGCCCAGGTGCTGTGGAACATCCGGGTTTACCGAGAGCGGCAGATGGCAGGCCGCCTTTTCAATCCTGCCGTTATTGATGAGTGCAGCACCATCATGAAACGGCGCACCATCATAAAAGATCGACTCCAGCATTTGAGGGGAGATTTCACTGTTGATTACAATCCCGTTTGTCATCAGGTCGTGCAGCGATTCATTGCCTTGAAAAACAATCAGGGCTCCGGTTTTATTGGCCGCCATTCGAAATAGCGTCTCGGCAATATCCTGAAATTGGCTGTGCTGTGTTTCCTGGTGGCTGTCAAGTATATGGCGCAGGAGGCTGAAACGATACAGCGCCTGCCGGATTTCGGTTTGAAATACGACGATTATGAGGATGATAAGGACGGTGCCGAGCTCCTGAAGCACCCAGCTTGTCATATACAGATCGAGGAAGCGGGTCGCAAAATAGATAAGGGTCACCACACCCAGTCCCAGCAGCACCTGAATAGCCCGCGTTCCGCGAAACCAGGAGTAGAGCTGGTAAAGCAGAAAGGTCATAATCAGTATATCTGCGACATCTTGAATGCGGATGGTGGGTATCACTGTAGTGGCGGCTCCTGAAGTATATAAGGAATTTCGTTTTTTCTGGTTAATTGCCGGCTGAATATGCTACATAGGCACACCATTTTTATAGCACTTAAATCCGTTAAAAGGTAGTGGAAACGAATGTTCAGGCTTTCTGATAAAGGGGAGAAAATCCAGCAGATGTTCGGGGCGATTGCCCCGCGATATGATTTTCTCAACCGTCTATTGAGCTTTGGTATCGACCGGCGTTGGCGAACAAAAGCGGTACGGCTGCTCAAATACCGTGAGGGTTCCCGAATTCTGGATGTTGCCACCGGTACCGGTGATGTTGCACTGGAAATTGCCCTCCGGACACCTGCGTCGGTCAAGATTACCGGAGCCGACTTTTGTAAGGAGATGATTGACCTTGGGGCTGTGAAGGTTGCGGCGTCGCCGTATGCAGACCGGATTGACCTCAGGGTCGCCCCCTGTGAGGACCTGCCATTCGCCAATGACACCTTTGACTCGATTACCATCGCCTTTGGCATCAGAAATGTTGTTGACAGGAAGCTGGGGCTGGCCGAGATGTGGCGGGTGCTGCGTCCCGGCGGCCGGATGATCATACTGGAGTTTTCTACGCCGCGCTCAACGCTGTTCAGGCAGCTGTACTATTTTTACTTCCGTCGTCTGCTTCCAGTTGTCGGGGGGCTGTTTTCGCGGTACAACGCCTACAAGTACCTGCCCGACTCTGTCCTTGATTTCCCTTCACAGGAGGAGTTCTCGCGCATGATTGCAGAGGCCGGCTTCCACAACATTCATCTCCATGAACTCACCTTTGGTATCGCCACGATCTACGTTGGTGAGAAAGAGTAGCAGCATTCGGCAGTTCAGTTACACAGGCAGAAAAAAGGCGGCTCTTCAGCCGCCTTTTCAGCTTCAATTCTCCGGCATCATTTCCCGCAGCACTTTTTGTATTTGAGTCCGCTTCCACAGGTGCATGGGTCATTGCGACCGACCTTGGTTACTGCGAGCGGTTTCGGACGAACCATCTGCCCATCCGTAAAATACCAGCGCCCATCTTTCCGCTTGAATTGCCCCGCTTCGTGATGTTCACGGCTGTCGCCCTTCTCGATGAAGCGGGCGATGAATTCAACTTCTCCGACCGAGTCGTCAGCCCCCCCCTTGGTAGTGTTGATGATTTCAAGCCCCTGCCATTCGGCCGTTTCGGCCCACTCTTTGGTGCCGGCGTGATCGTACCCCTGGCGGTGGTCAGGGTGGGTACTCTCAAAGATAAAATCCATCTTGGTGAAAACATACGCCGAATAGCGGGCGCGCATGAGCTGCTCGGCCGTGAGTGCCGGTTGGCCGCCTGAAATAATCTTCTCACAGCACTCGGAGTAGGGGGTTCCGCTTCCGCACGGACATTCAGTCATGGGTGATTCTCCTTTAGCAGGTAATATTTTTTCTGCGGTTTTTTCCGGAAATTACTTTGTGAACATACTTAACCCGTTTATTGGGGCAGGCAGAAAATAATTTCGGCAACGCACCCATCCTCTTTGAACGGTTCAGGGATAATTGTTGTTTTGGTGACACAGTTCACATTCTTTTGTCAAATAGTATCTCAAATTAGTGCTTGTCTGGAAGTGGTTTTCCCTGTATCTATTGCAGTTGCATAAAAGTGATCAAAAACGAGGGCAGATATGAAAATTTCGAGCAGGGAATTGCTGCAGGCTCCGTTAACGGCGCATGAGACGAGGTGGGCAAGCGAAATTGCAGACAAGCTGCCTGATGACGTCGACCTGACGTTTGAGGAGTCGAAAATTATGACCAGGCTTTCGATCAGGGAGTGGCCGGACGCTCTGATACTCAAGGTAAAAGATGTCATCGATGCCGAAGATTTTCTGATTGAAGATCCGGTTGAGTAGTGCCCGGATCAAATAAGCCAGAAGTTTTTTACGGGCTTTTCCGGCAGGGAATTGCTTCGTTAACGCACGTGTCCTGTTTATCAGGGCTGTGACGAAACAAGGGAACCATACAACGTGAAGGAGTACCATCGTTTGAGATATCATCGTAACGCCTTATTTGCACCATTACTGACTTTCGCTATACTTACTCTTGCGGCATGCACAGACGGCAAAAGTGTCAAACAGGGAGAAAAGGAAGCCGAAACACGGGCCGCCCAGGCTGCTTTTGCGGCAACGACGACCGCCACCAGGAAGGCAGCGGTTTTTGCGGCACAGACCAGTGCCGCCCGTACATCAGCTCCCAAAATAAAGTACAACGCCGGCGAGAGTCCGGAGTATGCAAAAAAATGCGGCTGGCCGGTGCCGTGCCCGTCACCGCTCCCCGGTTCGATCCTGCCATCAAAACGCATTGTCGCCTACTACGGCAACCCGCTGTCAAAGAAGATGGGGGCCTTAGGTGAATTCCCCAAGGATGAAATGCTGCAGCGGCTGAAAGGTGAAGTGGCCAGGTGGCAGGCGGCCGATCCGGCCACACCGGTACAGCCGGCGCTGCATCTGATTGCCGTGGTGGCACAGGGGGCGCCCGGCAAGGATGGCAAGTACCGGATGATCATGCCGGACAAAGTCGTCAACCAGGTGTATGGCTGGGCCAAAGAAGCGGGTGCGGTCATGTTTATCGATATTCAGACCGGACATGACGATATCCGCTCGGTTCTGCCACGCTTCGAATGGATTCTGAAGAACCCCGACGTGCACCTGGGGATCGATCCGGAGTTCAACCTGATAAAAAGCGGCAAAAAACCGGGTACAAAGATCGGGACCTACGACGCGGCCGATATCAACTATGTTTCCGGATATCTGCAAGAACTGGTCAAGAAGAATAATCTCCCCCCCAAGGTGTTTACGGTACACAGATTCACCCGCAACGGCGTCACGAATTCCAAAAACATACTGCTGCGCCCCGAAGTGCAGATCGTCATGCATATGGATGGCTGGGGTGCCCCCTGGCTGAAGCGTGATTCGTACAAGGATTATGTTGTCGCCGAGCCGGTGCAGTATACCGGGTTCAAGTTTTTTTATCACAACGACACAAAGAAGGGCGATCCGCTGCTGACCCCCCAGGAAGTGCTCAAGCTGAATCCGAAGCCGCTTTATATCCAGTATCAGTAGCCGCCAGCACCTGGTATGCTGCTCATATTCCCCCCCCTCGCGAAAGCGTGCGAACCACCGGCCGGCATAGCCCGTCTGGCGGCCTCACTGGAGGCTCACGGCGTGCCGTGTCGGACACTGGACGCCAACCTCGAAGGGCAACTCTGGCTGCTTGAGCAGCCTCTGGCCGCGGCCGACACCTGGAGCCGGCGTGCCTTCAAGGGGCGGGCACGTAACCTGGCCGCTCTGCGTGACATCACCACCTATCAGAGTCCTGACCGCTATCGTCGCGCTGTCAGCGATCTTAACCGTATCCTCGCTCTCGCTGCTGCCGAAACCGGAGTCGTGATCGGGTTCGCCGACTACCAGCATGCCACGCTCTCGCCGTTACGCAGTGCCGACCTGATTGCTGCGGCGCGACAGCCGGAGCAGAATCCGTTTTTCCCCTATTTCAGTCAGCGCCTGCCGGAGCTTCTCGCCGGTGTCGGCACAGTCGGCTTTTCACTCAACTATCTCAGTCAGGCGCTCTGCGCCTTTGCGATGATCGGCCTCATCAGAAAACGGTTTCCAGCGCTGAAAATAGTCATCGGCGGCGGTTTGGTGACCTCCTGGATGCAGCGTCCCGGTTGGTGCAACCCCTTCGGAGATCTGGTGGATGGTCTGATCTCCGGGGCGGGGGAGGAGCCGTTGCTGGCACTTCTGGGAAGCGGTGCAGCGCCTAAGCGGCACGTGACTCCCGCTTACACCTCCCTGCCGCTGAAGGAGTATTTTTCACCCGGCCTGATCCTCCCCTACAGCGCCGGCAGCGGCTGCTACTGGAACCGCTGCTCGTTCTGCCCCGAACGTGCCGAAGGGAACGCGTACCGCCCCGTGCCGGTTTCTCACGTGTTGTCAGACCTGAAACTTCTGACCGAACAAACCGCCCCGATCCTGATCCATCTGCTGGATAACGCCATCAGCCCGGCACTGCTGCACGCGCTTGCGGAAAACCCGCCCGGAACCCCCTGGTACGGTTTTGCCCGGATTGACGAAGGTCTGGCTGATCCGGAATTCTGCCGGGCCTTGAAGCGCTCCGGGTGTGTGATGCTCAAGCTGGGACTGGAGTCTGGCGATCAGGGTGTGCTGGACCGGATGTGCAAGGGGATCAGCCTCGCGCTGGCCTCGCGGGTGCTGAATAACCTAAGGGAAGCCGGGATCCCGGTTTACTGCTATCTGCTGTTCGGAACGCCGGGGGAGACCGCGGTGGAGGCTCGCCGGACGCTTGAGTTTGTTGCCGGTCACCATCAGGCGATCAACTTTCTCAACCTGGCGTTGTTCAATATGCCGCTTTACGGAGACGAGGCCCGGGAATACGGAAATCAGCCGTTCTACGAGGGGGATCTTTCGCTCTACACCGCGTTCAGGCATCCCGGCGAATGGGACCGTAAACAGATACGCCGCTTTCTGGAGAGCGAATTCAAACGTCACCCGGACATTGCCGCAATAGTCAGGAACGACCCGCCCCAGTTCAGCTCCAATCACGCGGCATTACTCTGCCGTATACGGTAATTATCACCTTAACTTTTTGAAGTTATTGTGTTATAAGCCAAGCGGATATTTAGCGGGAGATGACATGGAAATTTTTGGCGGTTTCATGGTGATGATGAGCATCCTCACCCTTTTTCTGGCGGTGGTGTGGTTGATCATGCCGTTTGTCGTATTCGCGATCAAGGGGAAGCAGGACCGGACGCTGGAAGTTCTCGAAGCGATAGAAAAGCGGCTCGCGGTTCTTGAATCACGCCTTCAGCCGGTTGAGCCGGAACGTACTAATACCGGCCAGGGCGGGCAGAGCGACACTACAGTTGAATCACCGGATGTATCACCGGATGTATCACCAGATGAACATCCGAATGAAAATGATGCTGTGACACTGACCGGATCTGCTGCCGAGAAAAATGGTCCGGAAGCGTCACCCGCAGTGCAGAGAGCTGGAGGATTTTAAAGATGTTGCTACGTGGAAAAAAAGTTGTAATTTTTGGTGTTGCAAACGATAAGAGTATCGCCTGGGCGATCGCCCGGCTTTTCCACGAGCAAGGAGCCGAACTGGCGATAACCTACGCCGGAGAAGCCTTTGAGAAGCGGACCCGCCCACTGGCAGAGTCGGTTGATGCCGCAGCAATACTCCCCTGTAATGTTACCAGTGACGACGAAATAGCTTTGGTCTTCAGCGAACTCGGTAAAGTATGGGACGGCGTAGACATCATCATCCATGCGGTCGCCTTTGCGAACAAGGATGAGCTGAAGGGGACTGTCCTGAATACTACCCGCGAAGGGTTTGCCACCGCCATGGACATCAGCGTGTACTCCTTCCTGGCAATCATGAAAGCGGCTCATCCGATGATGCAGGGGAGGGGAGGTTCCGCTCTGACACTCAGTTACTACGGGGCGATGAAGGTGTTCCCGAGCTACAACGTCATGGGTATCGCGAAGGCGGCGCTGGAGGCTTCTGTGCGTTATCTCTCCGAAGCGCTCGGCCCCGAAGGTATCCGGGTCAACGCCATTTCTGCCGGTCCGATCCGTACCCTGGCCGCGGCGGGGGTCAACGGCTTCCATAATATTCTCAACCACGTCGAGTCAAAAGCTCCGCTCAGGCGGACCATCACCCAGGACGATGTGGCCAACTCGGCGCTGTACCTCTGCAGCGACATGGCCAGCGGTGTCAGCGGAGAGATTCATTATGTTGACGGCGGTTACAATATAATCGGATTGTAATTTGGAGTATTCCCATTAAAGAAGCATTCGGCAATCTTTCAGGCTTAAAATCAAGTCAGATCCAGTCTCTGGAACGCCTGTACCGCAGGCGGGTACCGGTTGCCGAATTCTGTTCTCACGAACTGGCCGCCCGTCTCGTCGAACTCTCCAGCGACCTCCGTCGTCAAATCGCCATCCTCGTAAACCGCGCCGGCAATATCGAATACGTCATTGTCGGTGATGAAAAAGGGGTGGTAATCCCCGAACTGCGTGATTACCCGCTCGGCAAACGGGTCATGCGCGGTCTGCGCCTGGTCCATACCCACCTGAAAAACGAGCCGGTCTCCGAAGACGACCTGACCGATCTTTCCCTGTTGCGCTTCGATCTGCTGGCTGCCCTGCTGTATACCCCCGGTAAAGGGCAGATTTTCGCTCAACTCGCCTGGCTTTCACCTGACCAGAGGGGTACAAGCACGACTCTCGATCCGGTTGTCCCGCTGGAACGGATTGATCTCGACTGCAGCCACTTCATCCCGGAGCTTGAAGCAGATCTGGAAAAAGCGGCCCGTACGGCATCGAAAGCCAAGGATGCTCTTGAACGGGCGATTCTGATCTCCGTCACGACATCCGGAACCCGCCAGGAGGCGGAAGATTCAATGGACGAGCTGCGTGAGCTGGCGCGCACTGCCCAGGTTGACGCGCTGGACGAATTCATCCAGCGGCCGAAAAAGCTGAACCCCCGTTTCCTGATGGGGGAGGGGATGATGCGTGACGTGGTCATCAGGGCGATGCAGCGGGGCGCCAGCATGCTGATCTTCGATCAGGAGCTGACTCCGGCCCAGATGCGTTGCATCTCTGCGATGACGGAACTGAAGGTTATCGACCGGAGTCAGCTGATCCTCGATATATTTGCACGGCGGGCGAAAACGCTGGACGGCAAGGTGCAGGTCGAACTTGCACAGCTCAAGTATCTGCTGCCGCGTCTGACCGGACGTGGTGTGCAGATGTCACGCCTGATGGGGGGGATAGGCGGGCGCGGACCGGGCGAAACCAAGCTGGAGACCGACCGGCGGCGTATCCGTGACCGGATCGCCAGTCTGGAGCGGGAGCTTAAAGAGCTTTCCCAGGGGCGCGACCAGCGGCGAAAGCAGCGGGTCAAGGCGGGGGTGCCGATCATATCGATCGTCGGCTATACCAATGCCGGTAAATCGACGCTGCTGAACGCCCTGACGAAGAGTGACGTCTTCACCGAGGACCTGCTTTTTGCGACGCTCGACACCTCCAGTCGCCGTCTCCGCTTTCCGCGCGAGCGTGAGGTAATCATCACCGACACGGTCGGTTTTATCCGTTCCCTCCCAAAATCTCTGCTGGGGGCTTTCAAGGCAACATTGGAGGAGATGCGCGATGCCGACCTGCTGCTGCATGTGGTGGACGCGTCCCATCCCCGATTTGAGGATCAGATCGCCCAGGTTCGGACTATTCTTGCGGAGTTGGAACTGGGGGATAAACAGGAACTGCTGGTGTACAACAAGGCTGACCTGCTCGATGATGTGAAAAAGAAGGATCTGGTTGCGTTTCTCAAGGTTCGTCAGTCAGCCAGAACCCAGAACAGCGTCACGGTGTCGGCCCGCGACCGCAAAAGCCTCAAGCCTTTGATGGATGAGCTGCAACGGCGCTTCTGGCCGGAGGACGAAGATGTTACTCAAACTGCGCCTTAAACTCGGCCATCTGCCGCTGTAAAACGGCCACATCGCTCCGCAGGGCGGCCACCTCTTCCTCAAGCTTCTCAATACGTTCATTCTCCGCTGCGACCCGCTGCCGGGCAGCCTCGGGGCGCGCTTCGGAACTCTCTTCAAGGCACTCCGGCATTCCGGAAAAAAGCTGGGCATAGCGCCCCTCTTTCCTCCCCGGTTGGCGGGGCATCAGGGTAATCAGCGGCGTTTCGCGCACCATCAACTCCTGCAGCACCTCTTCGACCGCGGCCAGGTCGCCGAACGGATACATTCGCTCACCTCGTGTACGCAACTCGCCGACGGTCTGCGGACCACGCACCAGCAGCTCGCAGATGATCGCCTGCTCAGCCGGCATCAAGCTCATTTTTTCAGCCAGCAGATGGCGATACTTCGGTACGCGGCCGCCATCTGCCGAAAGTACCGCAAGTTGTTTGAAGCGGAGTGAATCGAGGGCCCGCACGACATCCTCCTCCGTCAGAGCCATGGCCGGATCGCGGTTGGACTTCTGGTTGCAGGCGTTGGTGAGAGAATTGAGGGAGAGCGGATAATACTCCGGCGTGGTCAGCTCCTTTTCAATCAGGCTCCCCAGAACACGTACTTCAATACTGTTAAGAGTAATATCCATTCCCGCCCTCTGGCTCAATGAAACGTCGGCATCTTTTCCTGGAACAGCACATACGGGCTGACAATCAGCATGGCGAACTTTTTATGAATGTCCTCTTCCCAGGAGCGTATTTTCGACTCCGGTGGCTTGCCGATCATGCCGTTTTCCATCAGATGCTGGATGATTTCGATGTCATCGGCAGCAACTTTATGGGCGGTATCAGCCAGATCGAGGGAATCATCAACCAGAATCAGACCGCCGCGCTGCAGGTGGGCTCGCAGGGAACTCCACTCGGCTTCATCGATCGTAAGAGCCATTTCTTCTTTGCTGGGTAACATCTGCAACTCCTTCGGCTTTAAATCTTCAGTCATCTTCTGCCGTTTCCGTCACCTCAATTGTTATCACGCGACGCAGACAAAGTCCATCCCTTCCTGCCACCCGCGCCTTTCCGCCACGCTCCGGAACTGCTCGCGCGCGCCGCGCACGCCGATGGCTACGATCATTTTTCTGCCGTTCAGATGAAGCTCAGCGGGGGAGATTACCGGCGCATTGTGCAGGGTCCGCCCGATTTTTTTTGGATCGACATCAAGCCAGGTCGAAACGGTCACATCTGCAGCCGTCAGCAAGCGCTGCCATGCCCGCGCTTCCAGTCCTGCACCGGCAATAACTACGTCGTGCACGCTTTGAAGGAAACCGTGCAGAAGATAGCGGCATTTGCAGGCGCGGAAGGCGTGTGGAGCGTATTCATCCATGGTGCGGGTGGCTCGCTCGGGATGATCGCGCCAGAACTGGAGCGTGTGCGGCACACGGCCAAATTGCACCCCGGCCGCCGCCATGCGCAGCCAGAGATCATAGTCCTCGGGCCAGCAGCTGTCATGGTACCCCCCCAGTTCCGCAATGATCGTTCGCCGCGTCATGATGGATGGGTGGACAAAGGGGGACTCTACAAACAGATCCCGGATGATCACAGAATGCTCAGTCAGGCTGTTCTGCCACGATTCATAGTCGATCATCCCCTGTTTGAGACCGGTCCGCGGGAAATGGCGGAAATTGCAGGCTACCAGCCCTGTATCCGGGTGTGTCTCCAGCCAGGCGGCCTGCAGCTCCAGCCGCCGGGGGTGGCAGATGTCATCACCGTCCAGACGGGCCAGCAGCGGCGCCCGGCAGGCTTCCATGCCGGCATTGAGCGCCGCCACCAGCCCTCCTCCTTCGTGCCGGATTACCTGTACACGTTTGTCTCTTCGAGCGGCTTCTGCAAGGATGGCTGCGGTTCGGTCGCTTGAGCCGTCGTCAACCGCGATCAGCTCCCAATCGTGACGGGTTTGGCGATACAGCGAGTCAAGTGCAGCCTGAAGGTAGCGCTCTTCGTTGCGGACCGGCATGAGGACTGAGATTGTGGGCATAACGATGATGGGAGAGGTGGTCTTAATAAAAACGTTTCTTCGGCAAACTGCGCTGTATGGTCTGCAGGTACACTTCGGAGTCGTTGGTCAGGTCGTGTGCAGGCAGGAGGTCGCCGGAACGATAGGGAACCGTAGAGGCCCATAACCCGCCGCTGCTGGTATTGCAGGCGCCTTTCCAGGGATCGATCGGGCGATACATGGCCCCTTCGGCCTTATAGATACCAAAATGCAGGTGCGGCAGCTGCGAATTGCCGGAGCTGGCAACGTCGCCGAGGTACTGCCCGCGCACGATTTTCTGCCCCGGTGTGACCGTCAGAGAGCCGTTGCGGAGATGGGCATACAGTGTCAGATACCGGGTGTTGTCAAGGAGGTGTTCAACTACCACAAAGTTGCCGGCATTAAAACCCAGTGTCGCTCCTTTTCCGTGGCCGGCCGGCAGCTTGCTCTTTTCCTGTTCATCACAATCATGCTCGGTATCGCTCGGACAGCGGTCGAATCGTCCGTCTGCTGTCCAGCGTACTACGCCGTCAGCAGCTGCCAGTGCGTGCACACCCTGTTCGACCGATGAGACAACGATGTCAGTCCCCTGGTGACCGACATAGCCCGGTTTGCTGCACGCAAAGGAGAGGCCGGTTCCCCCTACATCCGGATAACTGATCCGGAAGTGGGTACCGGTGCAATCGATTCCCGGGATGCACGAAATCGGCCAGCTGAAGCCGCTCTCCTCTGCTGCTGACGTGCTGCAGCTGACCAGCGTGCAGAGGAGCAGAATAATGAATGTATTGATGAAAAACATAGGGAAGAACCAATCAACCTGTGTAATTAACGTACTGCGTGGAACTATAAAGCCTAATGGCTGACTTCGTGTAAATTAAGCTCAAAATAACGGAAAACTATCGGCTCATCCAGGAGACTGGTCAGCAGAGCCTTGCAGGGAAAAGTGAGCTGGAACAGGGGTCGCGACGGATTGGCCGCCTGCATTACGCATCAAAGACGGAGTAAGGCTGGAGGAAGATAGCAAATATTATGCCGATTGCAATAACTGAGAGCGCCGTAATTTTTGCTTGACGATAGCGATTGATATGGAGAGGATAGGATATTATACGAAAGAGGGAAATGGGCTGCATGAGTAGAGTAGCAGAACGGCACAGCTGGTCGTTTAAACGCATTACTGAAAGGCTGGCGGGCCGGGTGAACGGTCCTGATCAGCAACTCGATGACCGTACGCGTGCTTCGGTTGCCATGATCCTGCACCAGGGCGCCAGTGACCTTGAAATCCTGTTCATTCAGCGTGCTGCTCATCACCTTGACCCCTGGTCAGGGCACATCGCGTTTCCGGGTGGCAAGCTGGAAGATGGGGAGCAGGAGTGTCAGGCGGCCTGCCGGGAAACGCGTGAAGAGATCGGGATTGACCTGGAGCAGGGACATTTTCTGGGGCGGCTTTCCGACATCATCGGGGCCAATCTGCCGGTGAGGGTCTCCTGCTGTCTGTTCGGCGTGGATCGGGTGCGCTGTCGCCCGGTCCTGAACGAAGAGGTGCGTGATCTGTTCTGGGTACCGCTTTCCGACCTGCGTGATCCGGAACGGCATCTGCAGAGCAGAGTCGCTTTTGACCAAAAGAGGTTTGAAGTGCCGGCTATTCGGCTTCCCGTTGATAACAAACCGGTGCTGTGGGGAATCACCTACCGTTTGGTGATGCAGTTTTTGTGTCTGCTGGAAGATGAGAGTGCAGCTGGTGACGCGTGCTGCAGACTGCCTGAGGTGGTAAAAATTGACGAGGAGGATTTGCCATGAGTGAAAAGAGAGGAATCATTACGTTTAAAGGAAACCCGATGACCCTGCTGGGACCCGAGCTCACGGTCGGAGCCGCCGCTCCGGACTTTGCCGTGGTTGACAATGGACTTGCCGCCGTGACGCTTTCCAACTTTGCCGGCAAAATCAAGATCATCACTGCGGTGCCATCTCTTGATACGCCGGTCTGTGACACCGAAACCCGCCGTTTCAACCAGGAGGCAGCTTCATTGCCGGGAAATATCGTGGTGCTGACCGTCAGTCTCGATCTCCCGTTTGCCCAGAAACGGTGGTGCGGTGCCGTCGGAATCGACAAGGTGGTCACCCTTTCCGACTACCGGGAACGTTCCTTCGGGCTTGGATACGGGGTGCTGATCAAGGAGTTGCTGCTTTTGACCCGTGCAGTGTTCGTCGTTGACGCAGCCAACACCATCCGCTACATTCAGATTGTTCCGGAAGTAACCGGCGAGCCTGATTATGCGGCTGCGATTGCCGCTGCAAAAGCACTTTTGTAGGCTACTTTTCTCCGCCAGGACGCCCCGTGAGGGGCGTCCTGGACAACCGCGCTATTCAGCAATCCTCTTTAACAGCCGGCGTTACACTGCCGTACAATTCCTGCCGGTAGCGGCATGACCGAAACATCATTCGAATACAGGGGAGCTGACTATGTCAATTAGAGACACTTTTTTTCTGGAACGTGACAAGGCGGTGCTGGTGGTGATCGATGTGCAGGAAAAACTGTGCGTTGCGATGGATGAAGCTCTGCTGAAGAAGCTTGTAAAAAACATCAGCATCCTGCTTGAGAGCGCCGCGGAAATGAATATCCCCGTTCTGGTGACCGAACAGTATGTCAGGGGGTTGGGGCCGACTCTGTCCGAACTGAAGGAAAAAGCAGCCGGTGCACCCTGCTACGAAAAGATGACGTTCAGTTGTTGCGGCAGCGCCGAATTTGTTGATGCTCTCAAGTCAACCGGCAGGACGCAGGTGATAATCACCGGCATGGAAACTCACGTATGTGTTCTGCAGACGGTGATTGAGCTTCGTGACGCCGGCCTGAATGTCCATATCGTGAAGGATGCCGTCATGAGTCGAAACAAGCAGAATTGGCACACCGCCATACAAGCCATGACCCTTGCCGGAGCGATTCCAACCAATACGGAAACGGCCATGTTTCAATTATTAAAGATAGCCGGGACGGATGAATTTAAAAAGTTGTCAAAGCTGGTAAAATAAACGACGATCCTGTTCAGTTGTCCTGTTTGTCAGGGCTTTGCTGAAAAAACATGTCGAACGATCTCGGAGTGGTGCTGGATACGGGCCAGGGCCGGCAGGTGGGATTTGTAAGAGATGAAGGGAACGCCGGCACTTTGTGCGGCCTGCATATCCACCTCTCCGTCACCAATAAAGAGGGCCTCGTCCGGTTTAACTTCAAAATAATCAAGCACTTTAAGGAGCGGTTCCGGGTGCGGCTTCGGGTGAGTAACCTGTGACGCCGTCATGACATATTCGAAATAACCGGTCAGTTCAAAATCCTCAATGATCATATCCATCGAGCTCGCCCGGTTGGTGCAGATCGCCAGGGATGTGTGACCCTTCAGTTGGTCAAGGGCGTTTACAAAACCGTCTTCCAGCCGCATGTAGGGCATAAGATCGCGATAATGAATGGTTTTGGCAAACCTCAAGGCATCTTCCCGTTGCGGGTCTCCGCTAAAAAAATATTCCATCACATCATTGAACGAATGGGTGTGGAGAACCCTTTTGGCATCACCGTTGTCCCTGTCGATCTCCGGCCTCCCCAGAAAGCCCATGACGCGGTTGTAAAAAACGTAGTTGGATTCGATCGAATCAAGGATCACGCCATCACAGTCATAAATGACGACTTTATAGCGGCTTTTCAATTCACTCACTCGTTGGCTCCGGTGTTGGACTCTCAGGCTTGTCTATATATTCTTCCCACTCAATCGGGAGCAGATATTTCTTGCGGCTGTTGCACTCCTTGCAGGCTGGAACCACATTGTTACGGGATGCCTTGCCACCGCGCGACACGGGGACCAGGTGATCCATGGTCAAATCTTCGGGAGCAAAGCTCCCCCCACAGTAGTGGCAACGCCCCAGGGCCAGACGGTTCTGCCACCAGCGACTCTTGCGGAGTTCCCTCGATTTCTCCCGTTCCCGTTTGATTTCCGCTTCGCTGATTTCCAGTACAAAGTGATCCATTATTACACCTTTAAAAAATGTATGACATGATTCAAGCTGTTAGGTTATCCGAAAATGTACCAATAAGGTAGGATAAAATCAGTCCTATGGGTGACTATAAATGGTACTCCGCAAAAAAAGGTTGAAATATTCTGGCTGGTACGCTATAAAAACTATTCCAATGCGCTTGTAGCTCAGCTGGATAGAGCAACGGACTACGAATCCGTAGGTCGGGCGTTCGAATCGCTCCAGGCGCACCATAATAAAAACAGGCACTTACAAGAGATTGTGAGTGCCTTTTTTTATGTGCGTTCCTGGGCATTCATACCTTCTTCATACTTTGCAGGCTTGCTACCACCTTCGATCATCATCAGATTGAAGCCCCGCTCGTCGCCATGCTACTACCAAACAGCACAGGCGCGCCATGATCCTGATCATCTATCAGCCAGCGCAGCATTGATGCTGCCTTGCTGCCTGTTAGGTAGCCAGCAACGACAGACAGACGCACGAGGTTGCGTCAGGAAGGCCGAACGGCTGCC
>VFJM01000160.1 GCA_009886055.1 Geobacter sp.
ACCGATACAAAATACCTTTTGGAGAAATACCATGACACCTATCGAAGCAATCGTACTTGGCATCGTGGAGGGGTTGAGCGAGTTTCTCCCTATCTCGCGTCCACAGGACACCTGATTCTCGCCTCCGCATTGATGAAACTCAAACAGACCGCAGTTTATGACTGCGCCGCCCCGTTTTGTTTCTTACTAATTGAAAGTAAAAACAGAACTATTTGGGTACATCTGTTGACTTTGATTTGATCGAATAATCGATACCCTGATCGGCCGGTGCCTTCAGCTGCTTTACTTTGATGAATCCGTATCCCATGGCGACGTGGCATTCGTTGCAATTCTTGATCACGGCTTTGTACTCTTTTTCAAAGGACTTGACGTCCTGAGCCAGGATCGCCTTGTTTACAGGATCAAATGTCTTGCTGTAAAAGTTGGCCCAATCAGCGTATTCGACCGGCTTAGTCAATTTAGCCGGGTTCATTGCGCCGTTCATATATTTGGACATGTAGAATGCAAGTCCCCAGTTACCACCTTTAGCAGCATAGTACATATTCTGAAACCTGTCGCCTACCTCACGCATCGGTATAGCAAACTTCGGTATTGCCGCCTTGACGGCATCTACTTGTTTCTGCATGTCTTCTTCCGCATGTACCAAGGTGGCAGTGCCAAACAGCAGAAGACTCCCCACGACAACCAACATTTTTCCTTTTCTAAGCATATCGTACTCCTTTCTGGGTTTATCGTCCTAAGCGTCAGGTCCGTTCAGGACGTTCTGCATCCAGATTATGTTATCAGACGACCGTTGTAGATACGCACGTGCTCAGTTATAAATACCATCGATTATCGGCTTGTCAAGTTTGAACGATATTAATTTATAAAAACTGGATTGTTCGAGTATGTAGTGTGCCGTTTAGCGGAACAGGACCTTTGGCGGCTGAATCAGTAGACGATATTCCGTTTTGGTGCAGTTCCCGCCACTATCTGCGCGAATGCCTTGCCCTGGTCCGAGTTTATCAGGAGATAGCGGGGCAGCTTGTTCACGCTGTCAGCAGTACCCGCATGATGTGCCACAATCGTGAAGGTCGCGGCATAACCGGCATCGGCGGCTTTTTTCAGCAGATCATCGTCGAATATGCCAAACGGCCATGCCAGCATGTCGACCTTTCCACCCAGCTCCTTTTCGATCTTCGCCTTTGATTTTACCAGCTGTGTCGTCACCGATTTTTCATACTCCAGAGGTTTCATTTTCTTCTTGTCCCTCTTGAAGTTCGGGTGCCAGTAAGTGTGGCTCTGGAGGTCGAACAGGCCGCTCTTTTTCAGCTCACGGATCTGGTCCCAGGTCATCGCGTATTTGGCGTTTGAAACGGCTGATGGGTAGATGAAAACCGTTACCGGGACGTTGTACTTCTTCGCGAGCGGCAGCATGTCCGTGTACACGGTTTTATGCGCGTCGTCCTCGACGATCACCACCGATTTCGGTGCCGGGGCAGGTCCTTTTTTCTGATACCAGTCGACAAGCTGGCGCAGCGGAATGACTTTGTAGCCGTTGTCTTTCAGGTATTTGAGGTGAGACTCGAACACCGGCGTGGTGATCGTCATGCCGTCGGCCACCGTCGGGCCGAAACGGTGGTAGAGCAGGATCGGAACCCTGACTTCCTGACTTACTGCGGGCTGATTCTTCTTAATCTCAGGTGGGGCGGCATGTGAAAGGGGGATGGATAACGAGAAAAACAACAGGGCCAGCAGGTGCAGACGGTACTTCATAAACAGTAAACCTCCAGATGATGATTTAAAAGGTCATCTTAGCATAGAAGCTGCGCCTGGTGCTTGCGTAATTTGATCTATAACATAAAATAACAACGGCGCCGCCCAAAGGCAGCGCCGTTGCTGATTCAATTGATATCTAACCTACTTCTTGTTGTACTCCGGCTCACCCTTGGCGGTCGGTCCGCCGGGACGAGTCTGGTTCTTGTTGAAGGTGTGGGTTTTCACGAACAGATTTTTTACGGTCTGACCCGTGCCCGGCATATACTTCTCAATTGTGTACGATGCATCGTGGCATGATGCGCAACTTTTTGCAGCATCCTTTGCAGGAGCCTTCTTGCTCGCATGGAGACCACCGTGACAGTCGCTGCAACTCAGGATGTCGTTCTTGTAGTGCTTGGACTGGATGTACTCCTGGTACTGCTGGTGATGCTTGGCCGCGTCGTAGGCCCCCATCTCCTTGGATTTGTCATCCTTTATAAACAGCCCCTTCAGGTCGCCCGTGTAATCGGCGTCAATCTTGTCCTCGGGCTGGATGCCAGGCATGACTGCATGCTCGGGATACCACTTTGTCCAGTCGTCGCCGGGCTTGAAGGTGTCGCCGACCTTGGGTGCCGGCAGGTCTTCGCGCGGGTTCCCCTGGGCCGTCATGAACTTCTCATTCTCGATCCTGTTGTGGCAGTAGCCGCAGACCTTTGTTTGCTCGGCCTTCGACTTGCCGGCAAAGAAGAAGATGTCCTTCTTGGACTTGCTCTTGACATGCTTGGCGCCAGCTCCGTGACATGCCTCGCAGCCGACGTTCATTTCGCTGTAGCTGTCCTTGGCCGTCCTGCCGTGTTTGCCGAACTTTTCGTCATATTCGAGGATACGGTAGCCGGTGGTATGACAGGTTCCGCAGTTGGTGTTCCAGTCATTCTTGTTGCCGTACCCTTCCCACAGGCCGCTCATCCGGTTGAACTGCTTGTCCATAAACTGCAGACCGCCGGTCTGGTCGTTCTTCACCAGGAAGCGCTGTTTCCACTTTGAACCAACCACATATTCCACGTCATCCAGCTTGAACTCCTTGCCGGTCACATTTCCCTTGGTGGGGCCGGGGGTTGCTCCGTCTGTGGCCCACTTTTCAACTACCCCTTTGAGGATGCCGTCATCCTTTTTCCGCACCATCTTGCTGTGATAGCTCTCTTTCCAACTCTTGAATTCGGTCGCGTGGCATTTTTTACACGCCTCTGAGCCGGCATACTCCTTTTTTGGCGCCTTGGCGGCCCAGGCCACTGCGGTTAGCCCCAGCATCAGGGCACCTGCTACTGCGGTTACGACGACATGTTTTTTCATTTGAATTTCTCCTTTCTCGATTGATGTAGCCGATTGCTGCTTTAAAACAACGAAATTAAGTACTCCTTTTCACCTCCCGGTTCAAAAATTTAACACATAAACTTTAATTGGTGAAAATCACCCTGAACAGACTGCCCTGGTCAACGGCACTCTCCACTTCTATCCTCCCTCCATTGCTTTCCACGGCCCACTTGGTGATCGAGAGCCCTAGTCCCGCGCCTCCCATTTCTCGTGATCTCCCCTTGTCGACCCGGTAAAATCGGTCAAAGATACGCTGGATGTCATTCTCGGGGATTCCGACGCCGCTATCGGCGATCTCAACAAAGGCCTCATTTGCGGCCGTGGTCCCGACAGTTATCCTGATGTCGCTGCCCGGAGGTGAATATTTGATGGCATTGTCCAGCAGGTTGGTCATCGCCTGGCGTACGCTGGTTCGATCAATCTGAACGACTGATTTTACAACTGAGGTTACCGTGATGGTCTGATGTTTCTCTTCAGCCAGCACATTCAGAAACTCGACCGTTTCCCGGACCAACTCTGCAAGGTCGACCAGCTCCCGCCGTAGCTTGATCTCTCCTGAGTCGGCCCGTGAAAGTAACAGCAGGGCATCCACCAGCTGTCGCAGTCGATCGCTTTCTTCCAGGATGCTGCCGATGGCTTCGCGGCAGTTCCCCTGCTCGTCGGGGGCGTGCATGACGGTCTCGCCAATGCTGCGGATGGCGGTCAGCGGGGTGCGTAATTCGTGGGAGGCGTCTGCTGTGAAACGTCGCAGCCGTGCGAATGAATCCTCGATGCGGGCAAAAGTCTGGTTGAAGACTGAGGCCAGTCGGCTGAACTCATCATTATCCTGTCCGACCGGCAACCGCTCGGACAGGTTCTCTGCGCTGATCTCCTCAGCCTTGCGAGTGATGGCGCTGATCGGTGCCAGCACGCGACCGGCGATTACATAACCGATTCCCAGTGAGATTGCCGCCGCCATCGGCAGGATCAACAAGATGATCAGTGCCAGGGTCTTCTGGGTCTGTCGCACCGAATTTTCAGAATGTGCAACAGTTACCTGGTAGGTACGATCACCTGATACGGTACTGCCGGCAAGAACACGATACCGTTCGCCATTTTCAACGATGATAGAAAACAGCGAGTCTTTTTTGTTGTCTGCGGGAATGATCTGTTCAAGATTATTACTGCGCCAGTCATCTGAAGTAACGACTGGCTGAAGACCGTCCCGTACACTGAAGAGGAGAATTGGACCATGATCTGCAACCTTCGCCAGGGCGTTCAGATCGTACTTCAGATAGTCGTTGATGGTGGAAAAATCCTTGCGGAGATGGTTTTCAACCTGTCCCAGCAAGGCCCGCTGGACGAAGAAGTAGATCCCGCCGGATACAAGTGCGATCGTGATGATCAGGGCCATGCCATACAGCAGGGTGAAGCGGGCACGGACCCCCAGTCGGCTAGTCATGGAAGCTCTCCCCCAGGTAGAAACCGACGCCTCGCATGGTCCGGATCAGTTTTTTTTCGAAGGGGCCATCCATTTTACGCCGCAGACGGGCGATGCTGACATCAATGACATTATCCAGCGGGGTGGAACGCTCCCGAATCTGCCAGACGTCCTGGGCCAGCATTTCACGTGATACGATGTGACCCCGGTGTCGCAGCAGATATGCGAGCAGTTCAAACTCCTTGGCGGACAGGTCCAGAACCTTGTCGGCGCGTGTTGCCCGGTGGGACAGAAGGTTGACCTCGAGGTCGTCCAGTTTAAGCAGGTGCTGCGGCTCGATGTGACCCCGGCGCAGGAGCAGGCGGATGCGGGCCAGCAGTTCCGGGAAGGCAAACGGTTTTACAAGATAGTCATCGGCGCCGCTGTCAAGTCCGAGAACACGATCCTCGACCGTATCGCGACCGGTCAGGAGCAAAATCGGCGTTGTGATCCCCTTGCTGCGAATCGTCCTGAGAATTTCGATGCCGTCCCGGCCGGGCAGCATCAGGTCCAGCAGCATCAGGTCGTACTCTCCCGTGGTGAGACAGAAGTAACCCTCTTCGCCGCTCGGGGCGGTTGTTACCTGATACCCCTCCGCCTGAAGCCCCTTGTTGATGGCCTCGGCGATCTTGCGTTCGTCTTCTACCACCAGAATGCGCATACTATCCTCTGCCAACATCATACCACCAGTCAGGCATCATACAACTGACGTTTTTCTTACAGCCCGGTAAGGGATGGTACAAAAAAAGGCTGGTTTTTCCCTGCATTTCACCACTGCTTGTTCAGTGCAAATTTTGGGATAGGGAAAAGCCAATCATTCTGATTATCGGGGGAAAAAGTGGCAGACGGAGAACTCAGTGTGGCAACGGTGAGGACTTCAATGCACTTTTCAGGAACCTGACAGATTCCTTTGCAGTCAGCGGATGTGCCAGCAGATACCCTTGTATCTCATCACAATTGAGATCCCGCAGATAGTCAAGCTGTTCGACTGTTTCGATTCCTTCGGCGATTACCCTCATACCGAGATTGTGGGCAAGAGTGACAATCGCCCGGGAGATGGCAGCGCTCCTTTGATCGGTTGTAACAGCGGCTACGAATGATTTGTCTATTTTAAGCTTGCTGACGGGAAACCGGCTCAGATACGCGAGGGACGAGTAGCCGGTACCGAAATCGTCAATAGCGATCTGAACTCCCATGCTATGAAGGGCGTCGAGCGTGGTAACGGCCGTCTGATAGTCTCTGAGGAGAGCCCCCTCTGTTATTTCAACCTCAAGGAAATCCGGGTCCAGACCGGTCTCATCCAGTATTTTTGAGATGCCGGAAAC
>VFJM01000068.1 GCA_009886055.1 Geobacter sp.
CCATATCTGGAGCGTAGAAACAATCGAACAGGGGATCGGAATCCTCACCGGCACCAAGGCGGGGCAACGGGGCAAAAACGGGAAGTTTTCCAAGGGGTCCATTTATCAGATGGTTGACTCCCGCCTGCAGACAATGGCGGATCGACTGAAGGAGCAACAGCAGAAACCTAAAGCTAAAAAACGGACGGTCTCAAAAAATACAGAAAACTGAATTTAAGCGAAGAAGAAAGAACATCATGGGCATACCGTGGAGGGATTCATAAGCCATCGGAGTTGAAATAATTGACAATCAACCTAAGGGGTTTCTGCTTCGTTTTGACAGGGTGCTGAACCACATCTCCAAAGTTGAAAAGGAACCGGGGGCATTTCTCAAGCCTGCACCCCCTAAAAAAAAGTGCCGGGACGCATGTGAACTGCGCCCCGGCACTGAAAAAACCCCCCTCATTCTTCCATAATCAGAGGCAGTCTGACCTCCACATGCACCCTGCCTGACCGCATTCGTCAGCCTGGCCGGTTTCAAAACAGGCGTCGTTGCCTTCAGCCGACTGTATGCTTCGCACCAATTCAGCTTTTTTCAATTTGCCGACCTTGATGTCGTGCCGTTTTGCAATTTCCTTGATTTCTTCAAGTTTCATTTCCAGTTCTCCTGTGTGTGGTGGGCGTAACAGCCAATTTATGGTAGTTTACCGCACTATTTTGCATAGTCAAGAGTTGGACAAAAAAGAGGCGGAACAACAGCTGTCCGCCTCTTGCTTCGTTTTTCCGGGAAAACATTACACCGTTATTCCGGCAATCCTCTGCAGCGCCTCACGGTACTTATCGGCGGTCTTATCCAGGATTTCCTGCGGCAGCACCGGTGCCGGAGCACACTTACCCCAGTCAAGGGTTTCCAGGTAATCGCGCAAAAACTGTTTATCGAAACTCGGTTGCTGGCCGCCCGGCTGATATGCCTCCTTAAGCCAGAACCGGCTTGAATCGGGGGTCATGCACTCATCGATAATAATAAGTTCACCTTGGTACACTCCGAATTCGAATTTTGTGTCGGCAATAATGATACCCTTTTTATCGGCCAGGTCATGCGCACGGGTGTAAATTTTAAGCGTATAATCACGGGCCTTTTCTGCCAGATCGCGGCCACAGATTTCAATCATTTTTTCAAAGGTGATAGTTTCATCGTGAGCCCCGAGATCCGCTTTCGTAGAGGGGGTAAAGATCGGTTCCGGCAGACGATCCGACTCTTTCAGGCCGGCCGGCAGCGGTATCCCGCTTATCATTCCGGTGGCCTTGTAGTCCTTCCACCCCGAGCCGGAAACATAGCCGCGCACGATACATTCGACCGGCAACGGCGTTGCCTTTTTGACCAGCATCGACCGCCCTTTGAGAATCTCGGCGTACGGCTGACATTCGGCGGGATAATCGGCAACATCAACAGAAATAATATGATTGGGAACGATATCTTCCATCTGACGGAACCAGAAGGCCGAAATCTGGGTCAGCACAAAGCCTTTATCAGGAATCGGTTCGTTCATTATGACGTCAAAGGCCGAGATTCGATCAGACGTAACCAACAGCAGGGTTTCGCCAAGATCATAAATATCACGCACCTTGCCGCGAGCGATCAGGTTCAAACCGGGAAAATTGGTCTGCATAACGAGTGTTGACATATCTTTCTCCTATTTGTCGGTAATCAGCGCCTGATTAATCTCGATTTTGGCTTTATCCCGCAGCCCTTTGCTCCATTCGATCAACGCATCTTCCTGCTTTTTAGGGAGCATCTTCTTCTTCAGCTCTTCCTTGGCTGCGTCAAATTGGGCTTTAGGCGCTTCCGTACGGCTCTTTACACGAACAGCGTACCAGCGGTTACCGATCTTGAACGGAGTGGCTGGGGCCTGTGCCGCCGAGAGCTTGAAAACAGCTTCAACAATTTCAGGAGAGGTTCCGATGGCTGGAATATCACCTTTGGCAGAGAAACCGAAACTTCCGGTAGATTGGGTTTTGAGGACAGCGTTGGCCGACAACTGTTTTGCCGCATCATCCGCTTTTTTCTTCGCCAGTTCGATGGCTTTGGCGCCCTTTGCTTTTTCCTCGACGGCTCCCCTTATTTCACTCAGCGCCGGGACCGCTGCCGCTTTGCGCTCTTTGGCCTTGAGAATATATATGCCCTTTGCTGTTTCAACCGGTCCGCCAAGCTCTCCCTGTTTCAGTTCAAGGGCTTTCTTGATTACCGCCGCTTCGCCAACCAGGGAGGGAACAGGTGCATTAGCCGCAAACAGAGCCGTTTCCTGGACCTTTTGTTTCAGGGCGCCTGCAATCAGGTTCAGGTCACCGGACTTGATGTTTTTATACAACATATCGGCAGCCTGTTCATACAACTGCTTGGCTGTTTTCTGCTTAATCGCTTCGACCCTGACTTTTTCCTTCACTTCGGTCAGAGGCTGAATACCGTCCTTTCCCTGCCAACGGTCAATATTCTTCTGATAAAACGTCTGAATCTCCTCGTCCGACACTGTCGTATGTGCCGCCTGCGAAGCCGGGTCGAGCAGGATATACGAAAGCGCCACCTTTTCAGCGGTTTTAAAATCATCCGGATTCTTCTGCAGATAATCGGTCAGGTCGGCCTCACTCAGCTTAACTTCAGCTGCGACATCGGAAGGGGCATAGGACACATACTCCAGCTCCAGCCTGTCATTTTCCTTTTTGTACTGTGCCAGGGCATCCGCATCGGTGACAACAGCCTTGTCCTTGACCGACTGGCGGACTTTTTTGAGCATGACTTCTGCTTCCTGCCCATCTTCAAAATCCTTGCCGGTCATGCGGTTTGACTTTAATACCTGCTGGTATTGTTCAAAATTGAATTTCCCGTCTTTCTGGAACATCGGCATCGCTTCTATTGAGGCGGCAACGTCATCTTTTGAAACCTTTATCCCGAGCGACTTGGCCTCCTTCATGGCGAGCAGGTTGTCGATCAGTCCATCGAGTGCTACTTTTTTCAATCCGAGCATCTTCTCCATCTCGGGGGGAATCGACTGGCCATATATCTGCTGGTACATGTTTCTGATGCGCTGATATGCGTTCTGGTACTCTTCGAGAGAAATTTGCTTTCCGTTTACCTTGGCAGCATATCCGCCCTTACCCCCACCCATCCCGTCACTTCCCTTCCCCCAGACCAGGAAGATGGTGCCCACAAAGGAAAGGACAATGATAACAAAGACAATCTTGATGACAATTGAATTTTTTTGCTTACGCATGATACTCAGCATGAATTGGTGCTCCTTGAGAGGATAAATGTACGTAAAACGCCGCTAATGGCGGCGGGAGCGTTATACTACTATACGTTTACCGTGATTGCAAGCGCTTGTTTATAGCATTCCTAATCTAGCCGGGACCATGCCGGCGGAATATATTCTTGAGTTTACGCGACCATTCAGGTACGATTTTCAATTTGGAGAGCAACGCATCCAACATCGCCTAACTACGTTACGGGAGCACTATGAGTAAAGAATTTGTTCCGAAATGGATCGCGTGGGAAACCACGCAAAAATGCAACCTTCACTGTGTACACTGCCGCTGTTCCTCCGATCTGACCTCTTCAGAAGGAGATTTTACCACCGCAGAGGGGAAGAAACTCCTGAAGGATATTGCCGACTTTTCCAAACCGGTTGTTGTCCTGTCCGGAGGAGAACCGCTGATGCGACCCGATATTTTTGAACTGGCAGAGTACGGCACATCTCTCGGTCTCCGAATGTGCATAGCGACCAATGGGTCATTGGTTACGGATGAAATCTGTCAGAAGATGAAACGGGCCGATATAAAAATGGTCTCGCTGTCGCTTGACGGCTCGACGGCCGAAGTACACGACAACTTCCGCCAGTCTCCCGGTTCTTTTGAAGGAGTTGTACGGGCAGCAGAACTGTTCCGGAAAAACGGGCAGAAGTTTTTGATCAATTCCTCCTTTACCAAACGGAACCAGACCGACATTGCCGCCACGTTCAAGACGGCAAAAGGGCTCGGGGCTACCGCCTGGTACATGTTCATGATCGTCCCTACCGGGCGAGGTGAAGAGATCATGAGTGAACTGATCTCAAAAGAAGACTACGAAGAAATTCTGGACTGGCACTATCAGCAGGAAAAGACGGAAGATGATATCCTGATGCGTCCGACCTGCGCTCCGCATTATTACCGGATCGTGCCGCAGAAAGCGAAGGCCGAAGGAACCAAGTTCGAGCGCCGCTCACTAACCTTCTCCACCGGGGGGGGCAAGGGATGCATCGCTGCACAATCCATCTGCCTGATCGACTGTTTCGGCAATGTAAAGCCCTGCTCCTATTTCCACCGCACCGCCGGCAATGTTAAACAGACCCCTTTCCGTGAAATCTGGGAGAGTTCCGAGCTGTTTAATGATCTGCGTGATTTCAAATCGTACAAAGGGAAATGCGGCCAGTGCGAATACCTCAATGTCTGCGGGGGATGCCGCGCCCGGGCCGATGCCGTGCACGGCGACTACATGGAAGAGGAACCGTTCTGTAACTATGTTCCGATAAAAATGCAGCGGGAAGCAGCAAAAGAGTGAAAATAAGAATTTCCTGTTGACACCACGCAGTGATAACGTTATAAGGGAAATCCTTTTGCCCAGGTAGCTCAGTCGGTAGAGCAGAGGATTGAAAATCCTCGTGTCGGCGGTTCGATTCCGTCCCTGGGCACCACTTAGAATTTGAGCACTTACGGTCACCCGTAAGTGCTTTTTTCTTATCAATTTGTCACGTTTTGTCACCGGCTTTTAAGAGCCACTCCCTTCAACTATTCAAAGTTAGTATTTACAGGGCCTATAAACGATTGTCACCAATTTTCCTGGCCGCGACTTCTGCCTCTTCAAACCTTCTTGATCACACTCACTACTATCCGTAATTTCGATTGTACAGCTATAACTATCCGATTCTTTAGGCTCTTTGATAGTTGTTTTTTTTGATTTCAATTCGTACTGTAGGGAATAGATGCATCATCACAGAGACTGTAGATAGACATTGGCAACGAGGCGATATATCCGTACGGAAATATTCATTGACAAATAGCCTTCAAATAGTAAATTATGTTCGTACGGGAATTTTACATGAATGCAACGCATTATCAACCATTCTATGTCCGCACGGACATGAGGAGCATATGAATACCAAGACAAACTCAACAACTACATACGGCAAGGTGACAACAGCCGAAGACATTGGGCGGATCATACGAACAAAGCGAAAAGAAACCGGTGCCCGCCAGGACATGGCTGCAGGCATGGCAGAAGTCGGCACAAAGTTTCTTTCACAGCTCGAGAACGGCAAGGAGACGGCCGAACTGGGTAAGACCCTCCGTGTACTCCGGAAGCTGGGGCTGAATGTCTACATCTATCCACGTTCGGCAGACCCGATAAAAGGTTGAAATAATGACGAATCAACTCACTGTGTATCTCAACACTACCAAAGTGGGCATACTTGCTCGTGATGGCAGACGGTTAACGTTCTCATACAACGCCGACTATCTCGCTTTGCCCGGCGCCTCACCGATATCCCGGCTATTACCCCTTGCTTCAACGGTGTACGGGGACGAGGCGACCAGGGCTTTTTTTTCCAATCTTCTGCCTGAAGGCGCCGTGCTGACCCAGGTTGCCCGGCAAATCGGCATATCGCAGGAGAATGTGTTCGGACTGCTGGAAGCTATCGGCGGAGATTGTGCCGGCGCCATCTCGGTCAGTGCCTCCGAAGGTCTTCCTGAGCCGGCCGGGGGCTATCGGCCCGTTGCCGAACAAGAACTCTCTGATGAGCTGGACAAATTACCGAGCCATCCATTTCTAGCAGGCGAAGAGGGCGTCAGGCTTTCACTTGCCGGAGCCCAGAACAAACTGCCGGTCTTTTTCGATGGGAACAATTACTACATCCCGGAAGGAACCAACCCCTCCTCTCACATATTGAAGACCGCCATAGAGCAGCTTGACAATACCGTCATCAACGAAACGTTCTGCGTGACGCTTGCCGCCCGGATCGGCTTGCCGGTTCCTGCGGCACAAGTTGTCAACATAGGCGGCAAACAGGTCTTCATGGTCGAGCGTTACGACCGCAAAAAGTCCACTTCCGGGGACATTGTTCGTCTGCATCAGGAGGATTTCTGCCAGGCGCTCGGCATCCAACCGGAATTGAAATACGAAAAAGAGGGTGGCCCGGGGTTCAGCGATTGCTTCCGTCTGGTTGAAGAATGGAGCGACGAACCGCTGCTCGATGCCAGCAATCTGCTCAACTGGGCTATTTTCAACTTTATCATCGGCAACGCCGACGCCCATGGCAAAAACCTGTCGTTCCTTTACAATGAGAGGCAGGTCAGAGTGGCGCCGTTTTACGACCTCATCAGCACCGCGGTCTACAGTCGCCTGAACAACAAGTTTGCCATGAAGATGGGTGGCCAGAGTGACGCACGCTATCTCCCGCAAGATACCCTTGGCAACTTTGCGGGTGAAATCGGGATAGACATACGTACGGTGCGAACAGCGTTTATCATGTTGATGGATAATATTGAGACCAAGTCGCAGCAGCTGGCCGATGAATATCGTGACAAATTTGGGGCTCTGGTAATCCTTGGCGACATTGCCAGGGTAATCAGTTATCGCATTGCCAAAGGCAGGGCATTGGTTCAGCAATGCAGTGACTACACCAGCCACAGCATACCACACTCAACATACTGATATATAATGATTATTTTAGCCGGACCAATAATTGAAAAGCCTCGTGTCGGCGGTTCGATTCCGTCCCTGGGCACCATAAACACAAATAAAAAACAGGCACTTACGGATTACACCGTCTGTGCCTGTTTTTTGTTGACGCAGTTGTTGACGCAGTACCACCCTACCTTCTGCACTACCTCACGCATTTTTTCACAGAAAAAACACTTCACACTCACCTTTGTTCGTGCCAGCTACCTGGGCATTGGTCTCTATCGCATATAGTGTAATGCATACACGCACCATTCTTGACGTTAGTTCAACAAATGCCAACCTATTCTCCAAAATTTCCCTTGCATCAGACGGATTAAAGCATATAATTCAGTCAGTTCATTGACGGAGTTATTATGTATATCAAACAGTGTCAACTGGAAAATCTCAAAAACTCATTGAAGCCAAACAAGGTGGTCGTTATTTATGGTGCCCGCCGTACCGGTAAAACCACTCTACTCACCGAGTACCTGAAAACAGAATCAGAACCGTACCTTCTGGTAAGCGGAGAAGATATTACCGTCCAGGGATACCTCTCTTCTCAGTCCATCGAAAAGCTGAAGTCATTCATCGGAAACAATCGGTTGCTGATTATCGACGAAGCACAAAAAGTTCAGAATATCGGCATCAACCTCAAGCTGATTGTCGATCATATTCCCGGCATCCGTGTCATAGCCACAGGGTCATCCTCCTTTGACCTTGCCCGCAGTATCGGTGAACCCCTTACCGGAAGAAAAAACACACTGATCCAGTACCCGCTTGCCCAGTTGGAACTTGCCGCTATCGAGCAGCGCCATGAAACAGATAGCCGCCTGGAAGGCCGTTTGATATATGGGGCATATCCCGAGGTAGTGCTATTGCAGGACAATCGTGAGCGCGTGCAATACCTCAAGGAAATCGTGTCGTCATATCTGTACAAGGACATTCTCGAGCTTGAGGGCATCAGGCAATCGGCCAAAATAGGCAGACTGCTCCAACTGATTGCTTTCCAGATCGGTAAGGAGGTGTCCTACACCGAACTGGGTACCAGCCTTGGCATGAGCAAAAATACGGTGGATCATTATCTTGATCTGCTGGAAAAAGCGTTTGTAATTCAGAAACTGGGTGGATTCAGCCGCAACCTGAGAAATGAGGTCACCAAGAACAGCAGGTATTATTTTATCGACAACGGGGTACGTAATGCCTTGATTAACAACTTTAATCCCCTCGAACTCCGGAATGATGTCGGTGAACTCTGGGAAAACTATCTGGTAATTGAGCGCCTGAAGCATCAGGAATATCTGAAGGAATATGCAAATAACTACTTCTGGCGAACCTACACAAAAAAAGAACTGGATCTGGTCGAAGAGCGGAACGGTAAACTTAACGGGTACGAAATCAAATGGGGCAAGACAAAACCCCGTGCCCCGAAGGAATGGATAACCGCCTACCCGGATGCAACATGGCAGTTAATAAACCGAGAAAACTATCTTGATTTTATAGGCTGAAATGGATGGCTGCCGTCAGCCGTGGTAGCTGTCAGTCGTTCAAGCAAATAGACAGTGGCAGGTTTTTGAATAAAAAACACGTGACTACACCAGCCACAACATACCACACTCAACATGATAAATATCGTTTTCTCGCTGTAGTCAAAAAGTTACCAAGTCTGAGTGGCAGAGTCGATGGTAACGGCTATTGTGGCACGTAGCCACTCAAATTTTGCCTTGAGAACATCAAAATCCGGACCAGAGGTTACAAACCGTGCCTTACCCCTGATCAGAAAACCTGCACCCGGCCCATATAGGCCTTTGACCTTACTGCTCCCCAATGTTATCAAAACGTCCGGGTTGAAAGCAATGTTCGCCTCTGTACGATGCATATAACCGGCAGGAATCAACAGACGACCATCTTCAGTCGTTCTCAGATAACTATTCCAGGTATTGACCATATGCGGTCCATCTTCCCCCAAAGTTGCGATTGCAACCACTCCATCCTGTTTCATAATTTCCAGTAATTTTTCCGGGATCATTGTAATTACCTCCTGTGATTTGTGCTATAATACAGCTTGGTTTATTCCATTGCCATCATTGTTAATGGCGATTACATCAATACATATGGGGCCAGTTTTGCTTTGACATCAGTGCAACGGTTAGCCTAAATTCCCTTCGACAAAAAATTGAGATGACAGGGAGCTACATGTTCATTCTGAATAATAGTGATTCTGTTCCGTTATACAAGCAACTCTATAATCAGATCAGAGAGCATATCCTGTCAGGCAAGCTACCTGCTGATACCAGGCTCCCATCTGTCAGGGATATGGCCATCGAACTTTCAGCCAGTCGCAACACAGTTGATGGAGCATACCAGGAGCTTTACGCAGAAGGATACCTATACAGTAAACCTCGTAGCGGGTATTTTGTGTCGGCACTTGACCAAGATGTTGCGCCGCAAACTCTATCCGGTAAGCCTAGTAAAAACGACTACCTTCCAGGACCACCATCTAACTTTGCCTATGATTTCCATCCTGCTCGACTCCATCCGGAAAGTTTTCCAACGGAACTCTGGCGAAAATGTTTTGTTGAAAGCCTACGCCGTAATAGCCAGCAGCTTGTCCAGTATGGCGATCCCCAAGGAGACTGGGGTTTGCGCTGCTCTATCCAAAGTTACCTGGAACGATCACGAGGCGTTCTCTGCGACCCGGATCAGATTATTATCTGCGCCGGACTTCAGCAGAGCCTCGATATTGTCGCGAATATACTGAAGGAAAGCCACTCCGTAGTAGCTGTCGAGGATCCTGGTTACCACCTGCCACGTTTCGTTTTCCAAAACCATTCATATACTATTGTTCCCGTCCCTGTCGAGCCGGACGGGATTGACCTGAACCATCTCAAGGCCAGTAATAGTACCATCGCCTATGTCACCCCTTCACACCAGTTACCCTTGGGTTATGTTATGCCCGTCGCTAACCGGCTTGCATTGATTGAATGGGCAGCATCTGGTGGCAAGTACATCATCGAGGATGATTATGACAGTGAACTTCGCTACCATGGGAAGCCCATACCCTCTTTACAAGGGCTGCGCCCGACAGGAAACATTATCTATTCGGGAACATTCTCAAAAATACTCTCCCCGGCACTACGTTTGAGCTACATGGTGCTACCCTACTCCTTACTTGCTACTTACCGCCAACGTTACCAGACTTATTTCCCCTCCGTATCGCTGCTTGAGCAGAGAACCATGGCACATTTCATGGAGCAGGGGCACTGGGAGCGACATATACGGCGGATGCGCATGATCTACAGAAAAAAACACGATATCCTTTTGCAGTCGATTGAAACTCATTTTGGTAAACGGGCTGTTGTTATAGGCCATGGTGCAGGACTCCATGTTGTTCTGATGTTGCCTGACACGTCGCTCAGTGAAGTGGAAATCATAGGTCGAGCACAACAAAAAGGCATTCGACTTTTCCCTTTTTCCGACTTCCATGTCACTGGCCAACCCGAAACTACGACATTGATGCTCGGCTTCGGCGGGATGAATAGCATCAAGATTGAGGGAGGTATTTCCATACTCTCCCAAATTTGCTGAGCAGACCGCTTCTACTCTGTTAAATTGAAAATACACACAAATTGACCTTATTTGTAGGTGCAACTTTTGATATTTTTATAGGGTCAGATTTGATTTAGATGAATAAAGAAAGGCCGAAGATCTGGATAGGGTTGAAGGTACAGAGCGGGTTCAGGTCAAGGGGCAAGCAGCTGCCGAGCGTCTTTGAAAATAGTCATTTATGAACTGATACTGCTGGTTGATGAAGTACATCAGCAGCAATGTAATGAGCATCACGCAGACCACTGTAGAAAAACATACCGTCAAGACTGCCCCTTGGAGGCATCCGTAAGAGGAACCGGAAAACAGACATTATGAGGCAGGTTCGCTTTAGCACCGCAATTTGAACACAAAACAGTCGGATTATCGCTCAGATGCTGAACTTCCATGATCAGCCCCATACGAGAGAGCCAGCAGATGTGGCCTTTATGCTTTTCCCCGCAGGTGCAAAGCGCTTCAGAGTCATCGTTGCCACGTTGATCCGTCATATGTTCCTCTCTTTTTCGACCCTCCAAATTTCCAGGGAGGTCGGGATTGCTCTGAAGCCACAAGGTGTCAAGTGTACATCCAGGCGGCAGTATACCATCACTTCCTGTAAGATGCCATATAAGGCATGACACGGCGCAGATACGCTTTTACCTCCTGGATTGAACCTGATATACTTATGTATGTCTTTGAACTATCTGCGCTTGCCCTCTGTATTTCCTTCCAAATACTTTTTCCGGGTAAAAAGGATGTCGGCACAAAACAATCCGGTGGAGGGCTTTGACTGAAGGTAAACCTGAGGCATCCATTTTATTGAGAGTGTGGATGTCCCCGTTTTTTCCAGCCTCAATACTTGACGGAACCTCAACATGTAGCGGCCTGCGCTGACGGGTAGCGGACCGTCTAATCAGGTCCACCTGTCTCCAACCGGACAATTCCGAGCGAATGCATACCCGTTCTTACGTTCCTCGGGTTACGCCCCAGAGTGGTATTGAAGGCAAAGTCCCCTCCGCGGTTTTAGAAGCTCCAGCATCACGCGACCCGCTTTGATACCGGGTCCATGATGTACCCGATTACCATTCATCAGTACCTTAAAGGAGGCATGTCTAAAGTTTTCAGCCACGGAATCGAGTATACCACCCGCTTAGCTTCTGCTTCTCTTCTCTGAATGATCCACTGTAACCACTATGTTACGGCCACTCCACTATGACAACTGAAACTTGGTTGAGATTATGCAAAGAGGGGATATAATTGATTGACCATTCAGAGGAGAAAACCGGTATCTGCGTCCGTGATAGTCATACGACAATTCCGACGCGGTATACTGCGTTCAAAAGGAGGATGATATGAA
>VFJM01000026.1 GCA_009886055.1 Geobacter sp.
AGCCGCCTTCTTCACGATGGACACGACGGTGAGCGAGCCATGATCGGTACACTGATGATGTTGATAGAAAAGGTGGATGACACCAATCTGCTCTGGCGAGGGGGGGAAGACGGCCTGGCTTTTGCCAAGCGGTCGGCACGAAAGTTCAACATCAACGGCGGTGTTGCAGAGCCCGGGTGGCGCGACCGGCTGACTCTCATCCACCGCTCGTTCGTTGAACGGAATCTCAGTCCGGGGGGCAGCGCCGATCTCGTTGCCGCGTCCTGGGTTGCGTACCACCTTGATATGGTATAAACGATCATCATGGGAAATTTGAAACTAGCCATACTCTGCTCGGGACAGGCGGGCCAGCAGCGCGCCATGCTTGACGATCTGATTTCTGCACCCGACATGGAAGGACTTCGCCGCATTGCGTCGGGAGTGCTGGGGGAGGAGCTGGAGAGCTGGTGGCGCAGTCTGGCCGATGAGGAGATTTTTGCCAACGAGAATGCCCAGTTTGCCATTGCGCTCTATCAATTGGGCGTCTGGCAGCGGATCGCCCCGCTCATACCGCAGCCGTCCCTGATAGCCGGTTACTCCCTGGGAGAGCTGGTCGCCTACCATGTGGGCGGCTCGCTGGACGCGGTCGGTACTCTCGGGCTTGTCCGTCGCCGCGCACGGTTGATGGATGAAGCGGCCAGAGGTATGGCCGTATCGGGCGGCTGCATGCTGCTCTGGCGCGGCAGGGTATCACGCCAGGTGCAGGGGGCCATGGAACAGGGGATGCGTGCATACGGTCTCGACACGGCCATTGTCAGGAACCGCGGCGAACAGGTGTTGGCCGGCCCGGCCGACGCCGTCGACCGCTTCCTGGCCGCCCCGCAGATCGTCAATCCCGACATGGTCCGGCTGACGATTACGACCCCGTCACACAGCCGGTATCTCGCCTCCGCCTCCGAAGCTTTCAGGGTCGTGCTCGACGACTCGGCTCTGACACCCCCGTCCGTTCCGGTTCTGGCCGGCGTTGACGCCGCGCGTGTGCGCACACGCAGCCAGGCAGTTGATGCGCTTTCCCGCCAGATATCCACGACACTCCGCTGGGACCGCTGTATGACGGCTCTTGAGGAAGCGGGCATCACTACCGTTATCGAACTGGGACCTGGAAACGATCTGGCGAAACTGATCGAGGCAGAGCACCCGCGCATTTCCGCCCGGTCGGTTGATGAATTCCGCGATTGGCGTGCAGTGGGGAGGTGGGTGGAGTCACGCGGCGATTAACAGTAAGGGGACCCCACAGTCACGTTTTTCGGGAAGCTCATCTGCCATGTGTGCTCCTTTCTTTGGCCGGGGGAAACCCCGGCTTTTTTTCGTCTGTGCGCCCATGATAAACAGGATACGCAGGTTCACGAAATCAGTTCTTAAAAAAAACATAAAAATAACTTCCAACTTGCTAAACTCCAGACAGCAGTCGAGTCGAAATGTTTGCCTGAATCGGTGGCTCCGTGCTAAAAGGGAGCGTTGGAACCGCGGTGACGCGACTATGTTTCCAAGGAGTTCCCATGTCCTTCCGCACTATCGAATGGCTCGACAACAGCGTGATCATGATCGACCAGACCCGCCTGCCGGGCGAAGAGATCTACAACAGCTACACCGATTTTCAGTCGGTCGCCGAGGCGATCAAGGGGATGATCATCCGGGGGGCGCCGGCCATCGGAGTGGCGGCCGCAATGGGGGTTGCGCTTGGCGCGCGGGCGATCATCGCCGATACCCACGAATCCTTTTTCCGCCAGCTCGACAACGTCTGTGACGTGCTGGGGCGCACCCGGCCGACGGCGGTCAACCTCTTCTGGGGGCTGGAGCGGATGAAGCGGGTCGCGGAGGCCAACCGGAGCAAAAATCTCGACAGCATCCGCGAAGAGCTCAAAAAGGAGGCGATCCGGATCGAGCAGGAGGACCTGACCATCTGCAGGAACATCGGCAAGTGGGGCGCCACGCTGATTCCGGAGGGAGCCACGGTCCTGACCCACTGCAATGCGGGGGGGCTGGCTACGGCCGGCTACGGCACCGCGCTGGGCGTTATCCGTGCCGCTCACGAAGCGGGGAAGAAGATCCAGGTCTTCGCCGACGAGACCCGCCCCTGGCTGCAGGGGGCGCGCCTGACCGCCTGGGAGCTGATGAAAAGCGGCATTCCGACGACGCTGATTGCCGACAACATGGCCGGATTCTTCATGAGCCGCGGCGAGATCACCTGCTGCGTCGTCGGCGCCGACCGGATCGCCGCCAACGGCGACACCGCCAACAAGATCGGCACCTATTCCGTTGCGGTGCTGGCCAAAGAGAACAACATCCCGTTCTACGTCGCCGCCCCGGTCTCAACCCTCGACCTGACCCTCTCCGACGGGAGCAAGATCCCGATCGAGGAGCGTCCGGCGTCTGAAGTAACCCATATCAAGGGGATAGCGATTGCGCCGGAAGGGGTCCGGGTCCGCAACCCGGCGTTCGATGTCACGCCGGCCCGTTACATCACCGCAATCATCACCGAAAACGGCATCGTCAGAGGCGACTACCGGAGCGGACTCCGCAAGGTGGCGGTTATCTGACATGCACATTGAACGCTTCTCCCAGGAGTTCAGCCGTATCATTGCGGTCACCGATTCCGTCCGGCAACTTCAGGAGTTGGCAACATTCCTTGAGGCCCACGGTTTTCAGCACGGTGCCCGTACTGCTGAAAATATACTGCTGCTCCGGCATCTATTCCCCCCCCTGACGCTCCACCGTATTGTCATAAAAGCTCTCAAGAGTCCCTCCCCTGACCAGGCGCTGAACTCCTTCGAACGGTTGGCCGGAGTCGTACCTCCTGAAAATATGTCCGAACTTGCAGAGCGGAAGAAACGTCTGGCTCAATGTATCATGCTCTGCGGGTCATCACCGTTTCTGGTGAATCTGATGTACAAATCCCCCGATATTCTGCGCTGGCTTTTTCTGGAGAACGGCATCGATCTCGCCCGCTCTGCCGAAGAGATGCAGAGCGCAGTACAGGCCACCGTAGATGAATCGACCGACTTCACCGCCCTGCAGAAGGCGCTGCGCTGTTTCAAGCGGCGCGAAATTGTGCGGATCGCCGCGCGCGACCTGAATGGGCTGGCTCCGCTCGAAGAGGTTATGAGGGAACTTGCCGACCTCGGTTCGGCAACGCTGCAGGTTGCCTACCAGGTCTGCCGGCGCTGTCTGATACGTGACCATGGAGTCCCGCTGGTGACGGGAGAGGACGCGGCCCCGCACGAGGCGGAGATGACCGTGATCGGTATGGGGAAACTGGGTGGGCGTGAGCTGAATTTTTCCTCCGATATCGACATCATCTACTTCTATGAATCGGACAAGGGTGAGACTGCTGGCGTAGAGCGAGGCTCCGGGGGAAAAAAGGGGGTGGTCTCGCTGCATGCCTTTTTCAACAAGCTGGGGGAGATGGTCAGCAAGGCTCTTTCGCAGGTGACGGAGGACGGCTTCGTGTTCCGGGTGGATGTCGGCCTCAGGCCGGAAGGAAAATCGGGTGATATGGCCGTTTCACTCCGTTCGGCCGAGATCTATTATGAATCCTGGGGGCAATCCTGGGAACGCACCGCGATGCTGAAAGCCCGGCCGGTGGCCGGTTCGCTGGCACTTGGCGAAAAGCTGCTGAAGACCCTGCAGCCGTTTATCTACCGCAAATATCTCGATTACAACCTGATCGAGGATATGAAGCAGATGAAACAGAAAATTGACGCCTCGCTCGCCCGTTCCCGGGAGGGTGAGATCAACCTCAAACTCGGCCGGGGGGGGATCCGGGAAATTGAATTCTTCATCCAGGCCCTGCAGCTGGTGTATGCCGGCAAAAACCCGAAACTGCGGGAACGCAACTCGCTCCGCGCCCTGGATACGCTTCTGGCGGCGAATCTGCTGGGGGGGGATGATCACCGCCAGTTGCGGGAGGCCTACCGTTTTCTCCGTTCGGTCGAACACCGGATCCAGGTGGTGCAGGAACGTCAGACTCATAACCTGCCGGCCAAAGATGAGGAAATGCTGGGACTGGCGCGGCGCAGCGGTTATCTGCGCGCCAACGGGCTGGAGCGTTTTCGCGAGGTGCTGGAAGAACATCGCGGCCACGTTTCCTTCATCTACGGCACCCTTTTCCATTCGCGTGATGAGAAACTGGAGGAGGAGGTTCATCCGCAGGTCCTGTTTCTTCTCGATCCCAAGGCCGATTCCGATCTGGTCAAGGATATGCTGGAGGAGCGTCATTTCAAGGATGTCGATCGGGCGTATGATAACCTGATATCGCTCCGGAGGGGGCCGGTAAAAGGGAATCTGGCCGTACGGAGCCGCCGTATTCTGGAAAAGATCACGCCGCTCCTGATCCAGGAGATCCTCGAATCTCCCGATCCCGACATGGCACTCACCAACCTGGAACGCTTCCTGACGGTAGTTGCCACCCGCTCATCCTATTACGCCCTGCTGGCAGAAAACCGGGCCACGATCAAGCTGCTGGTGTCACTGTTCGGCATGTCAGAATTTCTCTCCAAGATTCTGATCAACCATCCGGAACTGCTTGACAGCCTGGTTTCCCGCAGCGGTTCGTCCGCCGCCAAAACAAAAGAAACGATGGAGGAGGAGCTGGATGCACTCCTTGAACAGAGTGACTATTTCGAAGATCACCTGAATATTCTGCGTCGCTACCGCAACGAGGAGTTTCTGCGCATCGGTCTGAATGATATCCATGGACGTTTGTTGCAGGGGGATGTCGCTTCGCAGCTCACTCTGCTGGGTGAAGTCTGCCTGGCTGCAGCTTTCCGGCTGGCGGTTGCGGATCTGCACCGCTTCGGTCGCCCGATCTGGCAGAGCGAGGGGGGTGCCGCAGAGGCGAACCTGGCGATTATCGCCATGGGGAAACTGGGTGGGGGGGAACTCAACTACCACTCGGATCTGGACATCATCTTTGTCTACGATCACCAGGGTCATACGGACGGCGAGAAACAGGTCTCAAACCACGAATATTTTGCCAAGCTGGCCCAGAAGATCATATCGGTCCTGACCATGCAGACCCGCGAGGGGTACGTGTACAAGATCGACACCCGTCTGCGCCCATCCGGTAATGCCGGTCCGCTCGTGACCTCACTGGAATCCTTTCTCGACTACCACCGCAAGGAATCACAGATCTGGGAGCGGCAGGCGCTCACCAAGGCACGTGTCGTGCTGGGGAATAACAAGCTGGCCAGCCAGCTGCACGATATCATCCGCCACACGATTTATGGCGCAACGATAGATGCTGAGGGTTGTCAGGAGATCCGCCGCCTCCGGATGCGGATGGAAAACGAACTGGCGCGGGAAACGGATGGCAGTTACAACATCAAAACCGGCAGGGGGGGAATGGTGGATGTGGAGTTTGCCGTTCAATACCTGCAGCTGAAGGAAGGGTGGCATTATCCGGAGCTGCGCACCACAAGCACGGTTGTCGCGCTCAAGGAAATCAGTACGCTTGGACTGTTGCCCGATGGGAGCGCCCAGACGCTCCTGACCGGGTACAAATTTCTGCGCAAACTTGAAAACCGTCTCCGGATCATCCACGACTTTTCGGCCAATGATCTCTCCGGAACGAGAAGCTACCTGAACAAACTGGCGCGCCTTATGGGGTATGATCCCACACTGAAGAATCCGGGTGCCGCGCTGATCACTGATTATGAGAAGATAACGGGCAAGATCCGGGAAGTGTTTGATCGGCTGTTTGTGGTTTAGTATGTTAAAAACCGGTTCTGCGGTTTTTTTGCGGGAATAAGTCAGTTAACGCGCATCAACCGGTTTTTCTTGTTCCAGCACCTGGTTCAAAGCCTCGTCAATCTTTGACACATCCACGACCGTATTGAAACAGGGGCCAAAGGGGCGTTCGTTGAGGATACCGATGACCGGCAGCGGGTAGCAGTCTTTGATGCCGGACGTCAGGTCCCGCTCACAGGCCACCGCCAGCACCAGTTTCGGCCGTTTCTCAACGATGACCTTGCGGGCCAGCGTGCCGCCGGTGGCAACCGAAATATCGATCGCATACTTTCGTCCTATATCGACCAGCCCCTTGATGCTGCAGCGCCCGCATTGAACGCATTTATGGATGTCGCCGGTCACTTTGATTTCACAGTCGGACAGCTGGATGCAGTGCGGTAGCAGCACCAGAATCCGATCCGGCTTTATCCTCATCCGCTGAGACATCACCAGGCTGTTGTTCATGGCGATAAAAGACTGGCGAATGCGGTCCTTGTCGAGCCCAATCACCCTTCCCACAAATTCGATTACCGGCAATAAAAACTTGATAACCACGAGGCGCATGAAGCGGGTCAGGAATATGTCCTTGCCCAGTGCAGTGGTCAGCACCAGCAGGCCGGTGCCGAGGATTGCCGCACCGGAAAGCGCCACCACGATAATGCCGACAACATGCGGCAGATTGGGGTGAATGTTGGCCAGGCCGCGGTTGGGGATCCACCAGGCGAGGAAGATGACGGCGACAACGATCAGGCAGGTTACGCCCATCAGGGTAACAAAGAGCCGTTTGCGTGGCGGTGTGGTTGCTGTATCCGGAGCTTTTGTCACGATGGAGAACCCTCATGTCCGGTGCCCAGCAGAGCCCCCACGGAAACGGGATAGCCGGCCAGGAAACTGGCGCTGTCAAGACGCTTCTTGCCTGCCAGCTGCAGCTCTTGTAAAAAAAGAGTGCCCGATTGACAGGCTACTTCGAAATTTCCTCTGGATGCCTGCAGCACCGTTCCGGGCACTCCGGAGCCGGTGCCGACGCGGGTACGAAAGATTTTCAGCACCTGATCCCCGATAGTTGTGCAGGCGCCTGGCCAGACCGCCAGAGCACGCACCAGATTGTGAATTGTGCGTGCGTCGGTGTGCCAGTTGATAATGCCATCCTCTTTTTTCAGCATCGGGGCATAACAGCTGTCGGCGTTATTCTGGGGCTGCGGGACCAGGTCGCCGAGCGCGAGCCTGTCGAGTGTTTCCGCCAGCAGGTCGGCCCCCATCATCGACATGCGATCATGCAGGGATACGATATCTTCGTTTTCGTCCAGCAAAGTTTTCCGGGTCAGCAGCATGTCACCGGTATCAAGACCGACATCCATCATCATGGTGGTGACGCCGGTTTCTGTTTCGCCGTTGATGATGCACCAGTTGAGCGGAGCGGCGCCACGGTAGCGGGGGAGCAGCGAGGCATGGACATTGATGCAGCCATGCTGCGGGATATCAAGCAGCCCCTTCGGAAGAATCTGGCCAAAAGCGACGACAACAATAACGTCCGGTTTAAGCCCGCAGATGATGTCAACGAAGGCCGGATCGCGTACCTTGAGCGGCTGGTACACCGGGATGCCATTTTTTTCGGCCAGCTCCTTCACCGGCGGCGGCATCAACCTCTGCCCGCGCCCCTTGGGACGATCCGGTTGAGTGACAACAGCCACAAGGTTTTCACCGCGCTCAATCAGCTTCTGCAGGGTCGGGCAGGCAAAATCAGGCGTTCCCATAAAAATGGTTCTCCAGCCGGTCATCGCTTGTCCTCTGCCGCTTTGCGGGCCTTGCGCTGGAACAGCTCTCGCTTGAGCGCCGAGAGATGATCGACAAACAGGATCCCCTCCAGATGGTCAATCTCGTGCTGAAACGCGATTGCGAGCAGATCTTCCGCTTTCCAGGTGCACTCGATCCCTTCGAGGTTGAGCGCCTTGACGATCACACGGGCATGACGTCTGACATTGGCGGCATAGTCAGGCACCGAGAGACACCCCTCCTCTTCGTAGGTCTCACCTTCTCCATGGACAATGACCGGGTTAATGGCAACAATCAGATCGGGAGGTTCATTTTTGGCCGATATGTCGATAACAATGATGCGCTGGTGGACGCCGATCTGAGGTGCTGCCAGGCCGACCCCCGGCGCGTCATACATGGTTTCGGCCATGTCTTGGACGAGCCCGCGGACAGAATCAGAAATAATTGCTACCGGGGCGGATTTTTTCTTCAACTCGGCGTTCGGGTAGGTGAGAATGGTGCGAATCATTGTGCTGAGTATCCTTCATTAAAGTTATGGAAAGACAATGATACTATTTCAGAGCGATAAAATCAATTTTCATCTTGAAGAGGCCCGGTACGAACTAAGTATACCGTTGTACATCTCGTATACCGGAGATCTTTGCCGCCAGTTCTAAATACGAAATCCCGGATGTAGTCCTGTTATAGCGGCGGTTCTGCTCATTAAGGAACGATAAACCGGACTCGAATCCGCGCGCGAATCCGGCCTATCCGTTTAATCCGAAGTCCTAAATCATTGAAATATTGCCGGATGATGTGTATACTCCCGCCGCACTACAGACAGAAGTTGAGGGAACAGCCGTTATGAAAATCCTGCACACGTACCTGTTGCTGCTGAGCGCTACACTCCTTTTGACCGGATTCAGCTGGGGATTCGGCACTGATCCCTGCAAAGAAGCGCTTGAAATCGCAGACACTCTTGACACTGTCCGCGATGAGGCTCAGATGCGTCAGGCGGAGGGTAAAATTATTGCCCAGTGCCCGGATGGCGCCGCCGCCCATTATGTCAAAGCGCTCCAGATGGAGCGGGTCAGCAACTTTGAGGGCGCTATTGAAGAGTACCGCCGAACGTTGCAGCAAGCCCCTTCTTTCGCTCGAGCAAGTGGGGATCTGGGGTTGCTCTATGCCCAGAAAGGGATGGATGACGAAGCGTCGGTTGAACTGGCGCGCGGACTCTCTTCTATTCGCAATCCACTCTACCACAAGGCGATGGCGCGAATATTTGCCGCCCAAAAAGTATACCCGCTGGCCGCCTACCATTATAACGAGGCGGGGCGCGAATTGACCGGCGATGCTTCCATATTTGTCGGTCTGGCCGAGATCTACACTGCCTCAAACCAGCCTGATAAGGCGCTGGATGAATATCGAAGGGCTCTGACCGCCGATCCCGGTTCGGCGAAGGCTCATATCGGCATCGCAACGATCAACCTGCAGCGGGGCGAACTCGATAAGGCGCTTGAACAGCTGAAACGGGGCGAGGCTGCTGCCCCCCAGAATCGCGACATTCACCTGCTGCTGGCCAGTGTTTACGAAAATAAGGGTGATAGCAAACTGGCCGATTATCATTCGTTGCTGGGCGGCAAAAGCACGCTCACGCAGAATGTTCAGAAACCGGCCGGTCAGCCGGATGCAGGCGGCACTGACAGGGAAATTGAAAACCTCCGCGCCGCGGTCAGGGAGCATCCTGAAGATACACTTTCATACGAAAAGCTCGGTCATGCCTGCCGGGCGGCGGGCAAGGATGCGGAGGCTGTCGAGGCCTATCGCGAGGCGGCACATCGCAACAGCACCAACAGCGACGTGTACCTCAATCTGGGTATCCTGCACGAAAAAAAGTCACAGATCGATGAGGCGGTTGTAGCCTACAAACGGGCCGTCAAGGTTAATCCGGCCAGTGCCGAAGCTCATTTGAGGCTGGGTGACATCCGTTTCTCCCGCGGCCTGTTCCAGGAAGCGGTGGAACAGTATTCCGAGTTTCTCAAGCTGCGCCCCGCAAGCCCGGATATCCACCTTAAACTGGCCCGGATCTTTGCCAAAAGCAAAGAGGCCGGTTTGGCGCTCTCTTCGTACCTTTCCGTGCTCACCTACAGCCCGAACGACGGCGATGCCAATCGCGAGATCGCAGCCCTGTACGCCCAAAAGGGGGACGGCGAGAAGGCGCTTGCGCATTATAAAAAAGCGCTTGCGGTTCATAAGGATGACAGCGAGGCGCGCACCGCACTCATATCAATCTATGTGAAAAACAAACAGTATGACGAAATCACGGCTCTGCTTAAGGAGGCGGTCGAACTGAGCCCCGATGACCCGGTCAACCACTACAAGCTGGGGTTGATTTATGATTTTAATAAGGAATATGATAACGCAATAGGTACGTACAAAAAAGCGATCGAGCTGAAGCCTGACAATGCCAGAGCGCTGAATGCGCTTGGACGGCTCTATATGAAAACCGGACGGCTGAGTGAGGCTAAAGAGACCCTCGAATTGGCGAAAAAGGCGGATCCGACCATGGAAGAAACCGCCGTATTGCTTAATAACATTCGTGATGAATTCAACCCTGAACCGCGCAAAATAACGAAAGGCAAAAAAAGCAAAGCTAAAAAGAGCAAGAAGAGCGCAAAAAAAACCAAAACCAAAACAAAAGGGTCCGCCAAGGCTGCTACAGGAGCCAAGACGCCCGTAAAAAAGTAGTGCTCTGCTGAATCATGGTCCTTGACCTGATATGCATGACAACTTCTAGCTTACTAAACACACACAATTTCCGACATCCCGGCTTTCAGCGACTGGAAACATCATGACAGCTCCGAGCGGTACAGATTCTTATTTTCCCTACGACATCCAGATATCCTCCCACCACTGGCTCTCCCTCGGTCTGGGACCGCTTTCAAGCGGCATTAAAGAGCGCGGCATCCCTCAGATACAGTTTTTCCGCCAACTGGCCCTCAAGCTGAACAGCAGCCGCTCGCCCGGCTCCGCTGTTGTTCATGCCGGTGAACTTAACCTGTACGCCTCACTCCAGAAGGCATTGCGCTGCGTTATCGACGGTGTCGCAGGTGCCCCGGAATCTTTCCTCCTGATCAATGCGGTAAAAGCGGGGGGATTCGACCCGTCCGGTGAAACTCTCCGGACAACTGCAGAGCGTTTTATTGAGCTGTTTCCACCGGGGCCGGTTCTGCAGAAAAGCGCCACGCCTGACCGGTGGCTGGCGGACAGCCTGAACAGTCCCCTGCGCACCCATCAGCTGCTGCGGGAAATGCTGCTGTTGCGGCTGGCAGCCGTCAATCCTGCTATCGAAAGTTTTCGGGAACTCGTCGATGATCGGGCCCTGGCCGCGTCGTCTCACTACACGAGCATCATCGGGGCCTTTGATCGGGCCCTGAAGGATGGACCGATAATTGCCGAAAAAGGGTGTACCCTGATCGAAGCCATCATGGCAGTGATCACCGCCTCTCCCGGTTCCCTGGCCGGCCAGGTTGCCTTCCTCCGCGAGCAGTGGCAGGGCATCTTGCCCCTAGAGCTGCTGCATGAAGTGGAGATCGCCCTTGATATCTTGCAGGAGGAGCAGCGGGAACGTGGTGGTGGCGGCGGTGAACCGGGACCGGCCCCTGTCCTGGAGTTCCGGCGCACCGGACACCCTGCCGGAGAATATTCTGTCCCATCGGGGGCGAGCGCTGTTTTTCACGGGTTCGATTATCCCGCGTATGAGCAGTTTTCTCCTGATGCCGGCTGGATGTCACATGTCGTCCTGATGGCCAAAATGGTCTATATCTGGCTCGACCAGCTGAGCCGCAGTCATGGGTATCCGATCACCCGCCTCGATCAGGTGCCTGACGCAGAGCTTGACCGACTGGCCGCCTGCGGCTTTTCGGGACTCTGGCTGATCGGGCTCTGGGAACGCTCCCCCGCGTCGCAGCGGATCAAGCAGATCTGCGGCAATCCTGATGCTATCGCCTCGGCCTATTCACTCTACGACTACGAAGTTGCCGCCGATCTTGGCGGCTGGGACGCGCTGGCCAACCTGCGGGAACGTGCCGGCCGCCGCGGTATCCGGCTGGCCAGCGATATGGTGCCGAACCACACCGGCATCTATTCCCGCTGGGTGATTCAGCACCCGGACTGGTTCGTCCAGACCGATTACCCCCCGTTCCCGACCTATCAATTCACCGGTGAGGATCTGTCGCACGACGGCAATGTCTGCATCCAGGTCGAGGATGGCTACTGGAACAAGAGCGACGCCGCCGTGGTGTTCAAGCATTATGACCGTACCACTGGCCGCACCCGCTACATCTACCATGGCAACGACGGCACCAGCATCCCCTGGAATGACACCGCGCAACTCAATTATCTTATCCCCGAACTGCGTGAATCGGTCATCCAGACCATTCTCCATGTAGCCCGCAACTTTCCGATCATTCGTTTTGACGCGGCCATGACGCTCGCCAAGAAGCATTATCAGCGCCTCTGGTTTCCGCTGCGCGGCCTTGGTGGCGGCATTCCGTCGCGCGCCGAGCACGGCATGAGCAAAGAGGAGTTCGATGCCGTTTTCCCGGTGGAGTTCTGGCGCGAGGTGGTGGACCGCGTAGCGGTCGAGGCACCCGGAACGCTGCTGCTGGCGGAGGCTTTCTGGATGATGGAGGGGTATTTCGTCAGGACGCTCGGCATGCATCGCGTGTATAACAGCGCTTTTATGAACATGCTCAAGACCGAGGAGAACGCCAAATACCGCACGACCATCAAAAACGTTCTGAAATTCAACCACGAGATTCTCAAACGTTTCGTCAATTTCATGAACAATCCGGACGAAAAGACCGCGGTTGCCCAGTTTGGATCGCAGGGTAAATATTTCGGCGCCTGCGTCCTGCTGGCTACCATGCCCGGACTGCCGATGTTCGGCCACGGCCAGATCGAAGGGTTCCACGAGAAATACGGCATGGAGTACAAGCGTGCCTACTGGGACGAGCAGGTGGATGAGGGACTGGTGCGCGGGCATGACATGTGGATTTTTCCGCTGCTGCGCCGCCGCTGGCTCTTTTCGGGATCGGAAAACTTTGTACTGTATGACTTCCATGCCGGTGACAGCGTCGATGAAAATGTCTTCGCCTATTCCAACCGGGCTGGCGACCATCGGGCGCTTGTGCTGTATCACAACAGCCATTCGACAACCTCCGGCTGGATCAGGGAATCGGTTTCTTTTGCCGTTACGTGCGAAGGGGAAGGGGGTAACCTTGCCCGGACATCGCTTGCCGAGGCGCTGGTCGCACCTGCTGAAGACGGTTGTTATCTGGCTTTCCGGGATCAGACCGAGGGGGTGGAATACCTCCGTTCAACTCGCGAACTGCGCGAACAGGGGCTTTATGTAGAGCTCAAAGAGTATCAGTTCCACGTGTTCATGGATTTCCGGGAAATCCGCGATGATCAGGATTGCTCATGGTTGAATCTGTACACGCATCTGAACGGCTCGGGCGTTGCTTCACTTGAAGAGGAACGGAAGCAGTTGCTGTACGGGGAGTTAAATGCTGCAATCAGCATCGTCTTTGAGCTCCTCATAGAGGACAGCCAGACGGGAGAAGCCGCCGCAACTGATGCAGAGCTGCAGCAGGCGGTTGACCTGTTTCTGAAGAGTGCTGACGAACTGATGGCGCTACCGGGGGAGAAGCCGCGTGCTGCCGCCGGTAAAGGTAAACGGAAGGTTTCCCGGAAGAAAAGTGTTGCCTTCGAGCAGTTTGTCCGCTTTATCGGTCTTAAAGCTCACAAGACAACAGCTGCTGATGCCCGTTCATTCCAGCTCCGGCTGCTCGCCGGATTCTCGGATCAGGCGGCTGAATCCCTGCTGCTGGCCTGGTTGATACTCCGTGAGACGTCTCTTGATCCGGTCAGCCGGGGGCTTGACTACACGCTGCGGAAGTATTTTCAGCGGGATGGTGACCCTGGTTTTGGCAGCCGCGCTATCGGACTGCTCTCCGCGTTGCTCGGGTGGTGGCGGTCGGACGAGCGGGATTTAGCTGCAAGCAATCTGAAACAGATGCAGAGGCTGTTCGAACTCGAAGCGTGCCAGGCGTTTTTGCTACATCACGAGAGCGGCGGAGTTGACTGGTTTAACAAGGAGCGTTTTGAGGAGTTGTACGAATGGTTGACACTGCTGCTTCTTGTAGAGGGGTGTAAGGTACCCGTCTCTGCAAGGGCAGTTTCTATGAGGATGGGGGTGTCAGAGCGCGCTATCAGCCAGGGTTTGAAGCTGGCTCAGGATGTCGGTTATCGCAGCAGGCTTTTTATGGAGCTGCCGGAGAAGGTTGTCACCAGGCGGCAGGTCAGGCCCAAGACCGTTTTATCGATACATCAAAAACCAATCTGAACAACAGCCCCTGAACGCAGAAAGGCCGACAATCATGTCGGCCTTTCTGCGTTCAGGGGCTGCTCATTTTCTCAGGCAAATGGATTCCTGATGGTGATCGTCTGATCACGACGCGGTCCGACCGATACGAGTACGATCGGACAGCCGGCCAACTCTTCCAGGCGGCGCACGTACGACCGG
>VFJM01000170.1 GCA_009886055.1 Geobacter sp.
AAAGTTGAGTGCTTCGAAATTGTACCAGTCATGTTCAATCTCGGGTCCTTCGGCAACCGCAAACCCCAGTCCCGCGAAAATCGAGCAGATTTCTTCAATAACCAGGGTGACCGGATGTTTGGTACCCTTCAGCGGGTGGCGACCGGGGAGAGAAATGTCTACCCGCTCAGATTGAAGGCGAGCGGCAATAACCTTTTCCTGCGCTGACTCAATTGCAGTGCTGAGTGCCGATTCAATTTCATCGCGAACAGTGTTAACCAGCTGCCCGACAACTGGACGTTCTTCAGCTGTCAGAGAACCAAGCCCCTTCATCAGAGCCGTTAGTTCGCCTTTACGACCAAGCAGGCCGATACGTATGTCCTGAAGCTGTTCTACTGAGGACGCAGTGACAATAGCCTGCAGGGCGCCATTTCTCAATTGCTCAAGTTGTTCCCGCATAGTTGATTACCTTCGAGACAGTTTTATTTGTGACGTTCATACACTGTACAAAAAAGGGAATGGGAGCAAGTCCCATTCCCTTTCCGTAATCAGCTTTCAAAGAGTCTAAATACCGGCCTTTGCAAGCGCCGCAATCTGTGCAAATCCGTTCGGATCGGTCACCGCAATGTCAGCCAGAACTTTACGATCGATCTGGACATCGGCCTTTTTGAGGCCGAAGATGAACTTGCTGTACGACAGGCCATTGATGCGTGAAGCCGCATTGATACGAACAATCCACAGGCTGCGGAAATCACGTTTTTTGACGCGTCGATCGCGGAAGGCATAATTTAAAGCCCGGTCTACCGCCTCGGTCGCACTGCGAAACAGCTTGCTGCGTGCGCCACGGTAACCTTTAGCCAGTTTCAATACCTTGTTGCGTCTGCGTCTCGCTTTAAATCCTCTTTTTACACGTGCCATACGTAACTACTCCTTCGTTGCTGAATTGGCCAGATCCACAAGGGGAGACAATTTCCTCATGGTTCGTGGCATTATGCTTCTCCTCATCATGAATGAGGAGAAAAGCTGGTTATTTGTAAGGGATCAAACGGGCAATATTCTTCTGGTCAACGGCTGCAACCATGGAACCGCCACGAAGATTACGCTTACTCTTACGTGTTTTTGGGGTCAAAATGTGACTGGTGAAAGCGCAGCCACGCTTGATGCGCCCGGAAGCTGATTTTTTGAAGCGCTTGGCGGCGCCACGGTTGGTTTTAATCTTCGGCATGAGATACTCCTTCTTCGTTATAAGAACTTTACCTGTGCAGGCATTACGTCTTTATTTTTTCGGTTTTGGTGCAACAATCATGTACATGTTACGCCCCTCAACCCGGGGTTGATTTTCAATAACACAGACATCCTGCAACTCTTTCGCAACTCTTTCAATCACCGCCCGACCAACATCCATATGGGTAATTTCCCGGCCACGAAATACGAGCGTAATTTTGGCTTTATTGCCTTCTTCGAGAAAGCGCTTAACGTTGTTTATTTTAAACTCAAGGTCATGGCTATCTGTCTTCGGGCGTAACTTTACTTCCTTCAGCAGCACATGAACCTGTTTCTTTTTTGCTTCCTGCAGCTTTTTGCTCTGCTGATACTTGAACTTGCCATAGTCCATAATCCTGCAGACAGGCGGAACTGCCGTTGGTGAAACTTCAACAAGATCCAGCTGCTGCTGTTCGGCCAGTTCGAGCGCCTGTGAAAGGGAAAGCACACCCAGCGCTTCTCCTGTTGCACCAATGACACGAACTTCAGAAACTCTGATGGCCTGATTAATATTGACGGTCGGTTTTGCTATGGCGACACCTCCTGACAGCAGTTTATTCGCGGCAGTTATCTGACAAACGCCCTATTTATAGTTTTTACATTCCTGGGCAACAAAATCCACAAACTCTTCAGGCCTCATGGCCGGAAGGTTCTTGCCGTCGCGATAACGAGGTGTGACCGTCCCCTGTTCAACCTCTTTATCACCGATAACCAGCATGTAGGGAATCTTTTGAAGCTGGGCCTCACGTATCTTGAAGCTCAGTTTTTCGTTACGAACATCACGTTCGACACGCACTCCGGCATTGCGCAACTGCCGGTAAACATCCTGGGCAAACGGCACCTGGGCATCCGTCACAGTGACAATAATCGCTTGAACCGGTGAAATCCAGAGCGGGAAACTGCCGGCGAAATGTTCAATCAGCACGCCGATGAACCGTTCAATCGAACCGAGGATCACACGATGCACCATGATGGGACGTTTACGCTCACCATCAGAGGCCACATAGGTTAAATCAAAGCGCTCCGGCAGGGTAAAATCGCATTGGATAGTAGCACACTGCCATCTCCTGTCAAGACAATCGCGCAGTTTTATATCGATTTTAGGGCCGTAAAACGCGCCATCACCCTCATTTATCTCGTAGGGACGACCCGAATCCTTCAAAGCCGACAACAATGCATCCGTAGCCTGTTCCCAGTCCGAATCCGACCCGATCGATTTTTCCGGGCGGGTTGAAAGCTCCATTTCATACTCAAAACCAAAAATGGCCATCACATCGCTGACGAAGGCGATAACACCTTTAATTTCGGCATCCAGCTGTTCAGGAGTGCAGAGGATATGGGCGTCATCCTGGGTGAAGCATCGTACCCGCATGAGTCCGTGGAGCACCCCGGCCCGTTCGTGGCGATGCACCGTCCCGAGTTCGAAATAGCGAAGTGGAAGATCACGATAGCTCCGCAGATGGGACTTGTAGATCATCATATGGGAGAGACAGTTCATCGGCTTGATGCCGTAACTCTGCTCATCTACCTCGGTGAAGTACATGTTTTCACGGTAGTTCTCGTAGTGACCGGAACGCTGCCAGAGCTCGCTCTTGAGAATCTGCGGGCCAACAACAATATCGTAATCCCGCTTTAAATGCTCTTTGCGCTCAAAATCTTCAAGAACCGTGCGAAGCATGGCGCCTTTTGGGTGCCAGATCGGGAAACCGGCGCCAACCTCATCCGAGAACGAAAACAGGTCAAGCTCCCTGCCGATCTTACGGTGGTCGCGACGTTTTGCCTCTTCCAGTCGGTTCAGATACGCTTCCAGCTCTTTTTTATCGACAAAGGCGGTCCCGTAAATGCGCTGAAGCATGCGATTTTTTTCATTGCCGCGCCAGTAGGCGCCGGCAATCGAGAGCAGCTTGAACGCCTTGATCCGCGCGGTAGAGGGGAGATGCGGCCCACGGCAAAGATCGGCAAACGTGCCCTGGGTATACACCGACACACGCTCAACACCGAGATCATTGATCAACTCTGCTTTATACGGCTCCCCCATGGCTTCAAACATGCCGATCGCATCGGAACTGGAATACTCGTGCCGCTCAATCTTCTGATCGGCGGAGGCCAGCAGCAGCATTTTTGCTTCGATACGCTCCAGATCTTCCGGTGTGAACGGCTTATCCACGTCAAAATCGTAATAGAAGCCGGTTTCGATGGCAGGGCCGATCGTAACCATAGCCTGAGGAAAGAGCTCTTTGACGGCCTGAGCCATCAGATGAGACGTTGAGTGACGAATAATTTCAAGCGCTTCAGGGCTTTTATCGGTAACGATTTCAACGCGGTCGCTATCAGCCAGCCGGGTTGAAAGGTCTACCAGCTCCCCGTTGATCTTTCCCGCCAACGCAGCTTTGGCAAGGCCGGCGCCAATAGAAGCGGCCAGATCATACACCGTGGCGCCCTCGTGCAGTTCGCGAGAAGAGTTATCCGGAAGTGTAATTGAAATTGTAGCCATAATATTTCCCTTTACGAGGGCAAACAGAAAAGGCATCGATACATCGATGCCTGCATCCTGCGCGCCTCAGCTCTGCTTAATAATGGTAGGCGCGGGCGGTGTCGAACCGCCGACCTCTACCGTGTCAGGGTAGCGCTCTCCCGCTGAGCTACGCGCCTACATCAAAAAGCTGGAGAGTAATAGCAAGTTGC
>VFJM01000078.1 GCA_009886055.1 Geobacter sp.
AGCGCGCTGTTGCAACGGCTCCAGTTACGGAATGCGACGTAACCAACGGATATAACTGGGAGTAGCCTGACAGGGGGCTCTAACCGACTACCCCCCTTTTTTATTATCATCCGAGGTCGCCCTTATCTTTCCGTGTAAGATCAGGTTTTCGAGAGGGAGAGGGGATGCTGATGCCGGCGCAAAGAGTGCCATTGAGAAGTTTTCCGCCTGCATTTCATATTGTTTTTCTGCTCCGTTTTTGAAGGATATCTGAGCTGATTCATTGGTGCCTGATAGCTTGCAGGTTACAGAATCCCTTTCAGGATTGAAATCCGCTTCCATGCTTTTATAGAAACGTGTTGACTCTCCTTTTCCGGTTTTTATCGAGATAGTAAGGTTTGTGAGTGAAATCCGGCGACGGGAAGCTTTGCCATCTGCTGCGGAGTTGCGGCTTCTCTGCGAAGTAAAAAATCGGGAGATATCCCACTCTCCGTTTTCATTCCGGGTAAGGGTCAGCTTTATCTGATCACCTTCCAGGGTGTTGAAAAGGTCGCTTTGTTTTCTGCTTTTCAACAGGAAGCGTAGCAGATTGACCTGTGTGCTTATCTCCTTTGCCTGGAGAAGTGGTTGCCCTGACATTGAGTAAATTGTGATATCGGAGGCCTTAATGCCGCAGGGGAAGCACGGATGAACTGCTGCTATGTGGCATTTCATACCGGTTATGGATTCGACAAGGATTGATACCCTGTCTCCCATATCCCTGAAAACGACATACGCGGCCAGAGCACCTGAAAACACTGCAATTGCAAGAAGTATCAGAACCCATTGAAGGGATTTGCGGAAATTCATTTTGAGCTCTTGCGCTGAATCCGGCTTAGCACTATCCGGCCACCTTCTTTATGGTGAGACAAATTTTTATTGCGGGCGAACTGCCCTGCACTATCTCTAAATTGTAGTATCAAAGTGGCGGGAAGCAAGGGGTAGGAATAAAAAATTATCGAGAGATCCGATTAGTCGCAGAATCTGCTTTCAGGGAGAACTTGTGGTGACCATATGTTTATGTCAATCAATTCGAGTCCGTAATGGCTTGCCGTGCTGCTTCGCATAGTCCACGGTTTGCTTGGTGCCGCCGGTTGGTTTGCCAATGTTCAGGACCAGGGTGCCGTCCTGCCGAGCCCCCCACTCTAGAAACGCCCACTGGTAACAAAGTTAACGCTCCTAATTTAACATTATTTATTAAACAGTTACTTCAAAGAAAGAATATCATCCAAAATTATCTAACAATCATTCACTCCCTTATTATTCCTGTTACTCAGCATAACATACTGTTTTTGAACACAACTTTAACCTTCCTCGATTTGGCATGTTTTGTGTTTACAAATTTTGGCGGCGGTAGAGTCTGAAAAATCTGCTGGCTGCGATGTTATTCATTTCAAGAGGAGGTGCAGAGATGAGAAAGAGAAGATTGTCGCTATCAACGATGTTTGCAGTACTATTTGCAGCGGCGCAGGCGATGGCTGCACAACCTAATAATTGTAAAACAGTAAACGCAATTATTAACCCAGGTAATCAAACAGTTCCAGAAGCTGCTGTAGTCAATGGCAATCGAGTACCTACGGTTGTCACCCTTGACGGCACCAATTCCAATCCAAAAAATAATGTCACATGTATGTGGACTCAAAAAACAAATGATACTCAGCTAGTCACTATTATCAACCCAAATTCCTGCATCGCCTCATTTACCGTGCCTGATGTGAGTACATTGGGACAGAGTATTCATTTCAATGTTAAGGTTACATCTACGGAAACCGGTTGCACTAATTTGACCGATTCAAAAGACACCACCATTACTGTAAATAATACCAACACCGCACCCGTGGCGGTCGCCACTATGGCCGGTTCCACTACAACGCCATATGCAGTGAAGGAGGGCACGGTGGTCACTCTGGACGGCAGCAAATCCTCAGACCCGGATGGCGATCCCCTGTCCTATACGTGGGTACAGGTAATCGACCAGAATAATCCGACAACGACGGTGACGATCACCACAGACAGCACCGGCATGTTCGCCATTTTTACTGCCCCGCCGGAGCAGTACCCTAACGGGGAAACCCTCACGTCCAGGCTGATGGTGTCTGATGGCACTTTAAGCAACTCGACTGATGTCATGGTCTCTGTTCTATCAATCAACCAGAATCCGCTGGTTTCAATCTCATGCCCGGAATCAGTTAATGAAGGAGTTCAGGTAACCCTCGACGGCAGCGGTTCGTCCGACCCTGATCTCGGTGATTTGACGTACCAATGGATCCAAACTCTTGGTGTTCCCAATGCCATTCTTACCAATGTCGATCTAACGGCTTCCAGTATTACCTTTACCGCACCCGCCCTGACATCAACTCCATATGACACGATGACATTCGGGTTGACTGTGACCGACAATGGGAGCCTTTCCAGTTCTGCCGGGTGTGGCGTGAAAGTCCTGGATATCACCCCGCCGGTAATTAGCGGAACAAGCGACATAACAAAAGAAGCAACCTCGGCATCAGGTGCCGTAGTAACATTTGCTCCTAACGTGCACGATGCTTTTGACGGCGATATAAACGAGGTTATCTGCTCTCCGGCATCAGCTACCACCTTTGCGCTCGGCATTACAGCTGTGACCTGCAGTGCCTCGGACAAGGCCGGCAACAAAGCGGAAGCCAAGTTCAATGTCACCGTGCAGGATACCACCCCGCCAGCGATTGCAGCGAATGTTGATGTGACGGCTGAGGCCACAAGCGCAGCCGGTGCTGTTACCACCTACACTAGCCCCGCTACCGCCGATGCGGTTGACGGCCCCGGCACTGCCACCTGCCTGCCGGCATCCGGCAGCACATTCGCGCTGGGCGCAACCACAGTGACCTGTAATGCAACAGATAAGGCCGGAAACGCTGCCCCTGCCAAGACCTTCAAAATTACCGTACAGGACACCATTGCTCCCAAGGTGACTCCTCCGGTGGATGTGACACTGTATGCAACTGGCCTGCTGACGCAGGTAAACTTCGGTTCTGCAACTGCGACGGACGCAGTCGGTGTCGTATCACTCGAAAATGACGCACCTGCTGCAGGGTTCCCAGTAGGCACCACGACCATAACCTGGACTGCCAAGGATGCAGCACACAATGCAGGTACGGCTAAAAGCACCGTGACTGTAAAACCATGGACACTTTCGGGTTTCTACAGTCCTATCGATATGGACAAGGTAACCAATACCGTGAAGGGTGGGTCGACGGTACCCATGAAGTTTGAGGTATTCGTCGGCACGACAGAATTAACCAGCACATCTTCGATTTCCAGCATCAAAACACAGAGTATCAGTTGCGCTTCCATGTCAAGCAGCGAGGATTTAGTTGATGCCCTTGCAACCGGCGGCACAGCGCTCCGGTACGATATGACAGCAGGGCAATTCATCTATAACTGGCAGACACCCAAAGCACCGGGGACATGTTATATTGTCACCGTCACCACCCAGGATGGTTCGATAATAAGTGCGAACTTCAAGCTGAAATAGGAGTTTCCTATAGCTATTTAGTAGGCCAAACAGTTGAAAATAAGAAAATGAACAGAAGAGGCGGTGTTCACAAGCTCCGCCTCTTCTATTCTGTTGTTCGGAACGGTGTAATGTGGTTAGGAATCTGGTAGTGGATTTACTTCTGCGCGTTTGATGGTCCGCGAGATAGGAAAGTATATTTGGCGTTTACATCTTGACGTATGAGAGCCAGTCAGGGAGTCGAGGAGGATATCGATTTACCATGTAAAAAAGCCGCACAGGGATAAAGCAGTCTTGTTGTAACGCGACACATGCTCAATGTAATCCGGACACATGGTTTATGTAACGCGCAGGTGATTTAAAGGGTGTTTAAACCCACCTTCTTTGTACACGCTTTTTTACCAATTTTCAAAGCAACTGCAACTCATGCGCAACCCACAAACAAAAAGAGCCTACAGTGGTTAACTGTAAGCCATTGTTATTATTGAGTTCCAGAGTCGATTCGAACGACCGGCCCCTTCCTTAGGATGTTTCTCCTTGATTTTCTGGATACATACAGTTTGTTACTAAAACCCTTGATATTCCTATCATAACCACACTTCCGCTGACTATGATTATACTGTTGTTTTCGGCCTAAAACAGCCCTTTTCTGAACACGATTACACAGGAATTACACAGAGATTTTATAGGGGGCACTTGTTGATCAATCCATACAACTCAACGGATCATTGGCAGCAAAGCTCTCTCCACGCTGTCCACAGGCCCTGATCGTCAGTCCACCCGTACGAGACTAAGCCCCAATGCTACAAGGCCCTCACAGGGGGGCTCACGGAACTGAACGGAGCGGCCAGCCAGTACATCCGGGAGCAATCGTCGAGCTACTAATAAAACGACCAGAGAGGTGGGGTATGCCCGCCGTCTGACGAATGGACAACAACGTATGCTGCCGAACTGACCCAATCAAAATAAAGACTTCATTGTGGTGTTACTAAGCAGGGTGCTTTTTCATGCGTGCATATGTTTGGAAAGCATGATCCGCGTCACTTCATCATTACGGAATATCCTGGTTCTGCCGAAAGAATCGTATGCCGTGATCCGTGCAAAAGCACATACACCCTTCCCTCTTATTTTCGGCTGTAACATGACCGTGAAACTGTCGTTATGAGAAAGTATATAGACCTGATCTCCGGGGCCAAGCTTTCTTGCATCATCAATTTGCATGTTGTCCCTCCTGATAAATGTATCTTTAATTTTAGACGTCATTTATTATTCGTCAAGTCTAGTATTAAAAATAAAAAAACCCCCACAACCAGGAGGTTGTTAGATACGGGGAAAAGATCAAGAGATATGTAGTTAAACAATATCGTAATACTTCTACTATGCCCATGCTTTACTTCCCAGCCTTTCCGACCATAGCGAAATCATGGCGAACAACAGGGAGCCGATCATCCCTCTATTTCCCTATTCACCTGCAATTAGGAAGGTGGTCTACAAGATCAACCCAATCGAATCTCTGAATATGTCACTACGTAAAGTAACTAAAACCGTGGCGCTGTCTGTTTAGTTGTGGATCAAATAACATCTGCTATACTTTGTCACTTGAAATGCAATACATATCAGGTCAGCGACGCTGATATAGGTTTTCACCAAATCCGTTGCAAGTGAGGGTTACAATGGGGACCAACAAAGCCAAGAACTTGTTGACATCAGCCGAAATACGCCGCAAAGCGGAAGAGTTGTTGCAGGTGAAAACGGCAAAACTGCCTTTACCCCGGACCAATTAAGAGACTCAGAGGCTAGTCCATGAACTTGAAGTCCACCAGATAGAACTTGAGTTGCAGAATGCCGAGCTCTGCAAGGCCAGAGATGAGGTGGCGATGGTGCTGGAGAGGGGTCGCCTAGTGTCGGACCAAGTCAACTTA
>VFJM01000231.1 GCA_009886055.1 Geobacter sp.
ACATTCGTCGACGGCTACCCGATGACCGCCTCCGGCAAGATCCAGAAATTCAAGATGAGGGAGATGGCGATCAAGGAGCTGCAGCTGGAGGATTTGGGCGAAACGGCGTGAGCCCCTACAGTCGTTCCCGTTTCCTGCTGGCGCGCTGGTCAATCTACGCAATTCTGATTGCCATCTACATGCTTGTCTTTTTCCACCGCATGGCGCCGGCGGTTATTTCTTCCGATTTGATGAAGGCGTTTAATACGTCGGGTGCGGCTCTCGGGTCGCTGGCAGCGATGTATTTCTACATCTACACCGCCATGCAGATTCCTGCAGGAGTGCTGGCGGATACCCTGGGGGCTCGAGTCACCATCACGGCAGGCACTCTGGTGGCCGGATGCGGATCTATTCTGTTTGGAATGGCAGGCACCTTCACCGCGGCTTCAGCCGGGCGTGCCCTGGTCGGACTGGGTGTTTCTGTGGTGTTTGTCGGACTGTTTAAAAGTAACAGCCTCTGGTTCAGTGATCGTAATTTCGGCATGATCAGCGGGTTGACCGTGCTGCTTGGCAACGTTGGGGCAATTGCTTCAGCCGGCCCCCTGGCCGGATTGCTGCGAAGTTATTCCTGGCGCACTGTCTTCATGGTCCTCGGGGGGGTCACACTGCTGCTTGCGCTGTTGTCGGCGCTGTTTGTGCGCAATCGTCCCGAGGATATGGGGTTTCCGTCCATGCGCCAGATGGAGGGAAAGTCAAGTCATCTGCTCAGCAAGAAACATTGGTGGGATGACCTGAAGAGTGTTGTCGCAACCGGATCCATTTGGCCGTTATTGTGGGTGGATCTCGGGATGGTCGGAAACATGCTGGCGTTTGTGGGGTTGTGGGCGATCCCGTTTCTGCGTGATGTTCACGGCCTGGGGCGCTCAGCTGCTGCTGTATATACCACCTCTGCTCTGGCCGGTTTTGCGGTTGGTTCGATGCTGGCCGGTTGGCTTTCGGATCGAATCGGTCGTCGCAAGCCGGTTATTCTGGGCGGAACGATTCTCTACGCCGTTGCGTGTCTCGGGTTGGCCTATCTGCCGTGGAATCCGGGCCCGATCGGCATTGCCCAGTTTGCACTGCTCGGTCTCAGTTCGGGCGGTTTTGTCGTGACCTTTGCCAACGCCAAGGAGGTTGTTGCGCCGGCTTTATCTGGTATGGCGGTCGGCCTGGTGAATACGGGGCTTTTTTTCGGGGCCGCCGTGATGCAGCCGCTGTTTGGGTGGGCACTGGACCTGGGTTGGAATGGCCGGGTTGAAAATGGATTACGGGTATATGCGCCCTCGGATTACCATGCAGGCTTTTTGATTATGCTCGGGTGTGCTATCTTTGCCGTTGCAGGCGCCAGCAGAATCAGGGAAACGTCCTGCAGGAACATCACAATTGATAGGTGAGTTGTCTGCGTTAAGGAGGATGAAATGGCTGACGTCTACAGTACCATAGCCGATGCGGGCCATGATGTTCAGGAACTTCTGGCGGGCGTTCTGGAACGTCGGGCGGCCGATCTTCAACAACGAGACATGCTCGGCGCCTATCTGGCAGATATCGACTTCCCGGAAGCTACAGAACTGCTTGATATAGGGTGCGGGACCGGCGCGGTGAGTCGTGAGCTTGCCGGTCGCCTGCCGGCCGGAAAGGTCATCGGGATCGACCCGTCACCTGTATTTCTGGCGACCGCGCGAAGGCTGGCGGCTGATTTCGCAAACCTGAGCTTTATCGAGGGGGACTGTCGACATCTTCCCTTTGACGGCGGCAGCTTCGATGCCGTGTTCTTCCATACGACACTGAGCCATGTTCCCCGGCCTGAGGCGGCTCTGGATGAAGCCTTCCGGGTATTACGTCCCGGTGGAGTCCTGGCAGTTTTTGATGGCAATTACACGACGACCACTCTGGCAAATGGAGAGTTCGATCCGTTGCAGGCCTGTGCAGATGCCGCAATGGCGGTCCTGGTACATGACCGTTGGTTGATTCAGCGGCTGTCGGCTCTGGTTCAGGGTGCAGGATTCTCAATTGTAAAGCAGCGCACTCATGGTATTGCTGAATCGACTGAGCCTGATTATATGCTTACCATTGCCGATCGTGGCGCAGATATACTCGCAGCAAGCGACAGAATAGGTGCCGATCTGGCGCAGGCCCTCAAAAACGAGGCCCGGCGGAGAGTGGATGCGGGATCCTTTTTCGGCTCCATTGCCTACGGCAGTCTTGTTGCGCGCAAACAGCTGTAAAGTAAAATGAACGGCCCCGTTTAAATTCGTACTGCTTTTGCCAGGAAAGGTGTGTTCATGGCACGTTTTGTCCGCTCCTGTAAAGTCAGGTTTGAAGATTGCGATTCAGCCGGCATAGTGTTCTATCCCAACTATTTCTTGATGCTCAATCGCCTGATTGAGGATTGGTTCTCTGACGCTTTAGGTGTGCCGTGGGGGATCATGCATCATGAACGTAAACTGGGTGTTCCGACTGTCAGCATGCAGGTTGCCTTTAAAAAAGCCAGCCGGCTTGATGACGTGCTGGAATGGTCGCTGGAAGTACGCAGGCTGGGAACCAGATCGTTCACTCTTGGAGTCAGCGCCACCAGCAAGGGGGAGGAACGTATCTCAATCGAAACGGTCCTGGTTTCTGTCAATCTTGTCGCCGACGGCGTTTCTTCCGGTGATATTCCGCCTGATATCCGGGCCGGAATGGAAATTTATCTGGTTGATCCGGCAGCATCCGGGTGTGCAAACCGACTACTTAGGAATATATGATATCTTATCAGGATCGCGATGAAACAGAATATTTTTCGAGCAGGTTCGTGCGGCTTGAACGTCTGTTTGAACAGGTTCAGTTCGGCATCTCGATTCTCGACGATCGGCTGCAGTACAGACATGTAAATGATCGCATGGCAACTATGGTCGGAATTCCGGTTGAACAGCTTGTCGGGAGGTCAGTTCAAAAAGTTGATCGCGCAGTTGCAGCGGCTCTTGAACCGCTCCTAAGAAGAACGGTCGCCGAGGATCGGTCTTTTGTGGAGACAGAAGTTGTTATCCTCGATAATTCCCCCAAAAACAGGTACTGGCTGGTCTGCTGTCATCCCCTCAAGGGCGGCGACGGCACGGTGGCAGGGTGCGGGCTGATCGTCCAGGATATAACCGAACAGAAGATCAGGGAGAACGCTCAAATGGAGCGCTTGAAGTTTGAAGCTCTTCTCTCTGATCTGTCAGCCACTTTCATAAACGTGCATGTCAGCGAGGTTGATGGAAAGATAGAACAGGGTCTGCAGAGAATCGTTGATTTCCTCGGTTTTGACCGGAGCACTGTTTGGAAAGTAAGTCCCGATGGACGGTTGCTGAGCACCCATTCGTTTGCCAAACCGGGCATCAAGCCGCCTCCTGACGTTATTTCAAATCTGGTGCCGGTGTGGGAATCGCTGGTTCATCAGGGTGAAATATTTGAAATATCGGATGTTGATGAACTCCCTGAAAGCCAGTGGAGAGAAAAAGAGTATTGTAAAGAGCAGGGCGGCATCAGGTCGATGATGTTTATTCCCGCCAGCGTTGGGGGGGTCGTCGTGGGATTCATAACGTTTGTTTCCTACCGCATTAAGCGGGCCTGGCCCGAAGAACTTATCAACCGCCTCCGATTGCTGTGGGATGTTTTCACCAATGCTCTTGAACGAAAAAGTGCCGATCAGAAAATTCAGAAGGCTCTCGTGGAAATAGAATTGCTGAAAGATCGCCTGGAGGCTGAAAATCTCTATTTACGCGATCAGATCAATATTGAGTACAAACACGAAGAGATAATCGGGCGATCGGATTTGATACAGAGGGTTCTGTTGCGAGTTGAACAGGTTGCGGCAACAGACTCAACGGTCCTGATTCTCGGAGAGACCGGCACCGGCAAGGAGCTGATCGCCAGGGCCCTTCACAATTCGGGGTCGCGCCGGAGCCGAGCAATGATCAAGGTGAATTGCGCTGCATTGCCTGCTGCACTTATCGAAGCGGAGCTGTTCGGTCGCGAAAAAGGTGCCTACACGGGAGCCGTGACGAAACAAATCGGCCGTTTTGAAGCAGCCAACGGTTCGACAATTTTTCTGGACGAGATTGGTGATTTGCCATTGGAGCTCCAGGCCAAGCTGTTGCGTGTAATTCAGGAAGGGCAGATTGAGCGGCTCGGCAACCCTCATCCGATTGATGTTGATATTCGAGTAATCGCGGCAACCAATAGAAATCTTGCCATGGCGGTCAAGGAAGGGCGGTTCAGGGAAGATCTTTACTACCGCTTGAATGTTTTTCCCATTTCTGTTCCGCCGTTGCGTGACCGGCGTGAAGACATTCCGCTTCTTGTCTGGGCAATGGTTGAAGAGTTCAGCAGGAACTTCGATAAGAAAATAGAGCGGATTCCCAAAAAAAGTATGGAAGCCATGGAACTCTATCAGTGGCCTGGCAATATCCGGGAACTGCGAAATGTCGTCGAAAGGGCCATGATCCTGAGTAACGGCTCCAGCCTGATTGTTGACGTACCGGATATCTCTGCCGCTATTTCTGCTCCGTCACAGTCTATCGCAGAGATGGAGCGAAGCCATATCATCTCAGTCCTGGATCGAACCCGGTGGCGCGTGCGCGGTACAAACGGGGCCGCAGAAATTCTTGGACTTAAGCCGACAACGCTCGATTCCAAAATGAAAAAACTGGGCATCAGGAGAAGTGATGCCGCCTCCTAAATAAAGTAGAAACTACGAAATATCGTGCATGGCCGATTCGGCGTAGTTCCACTTCCCCGCATTTTATTCCAGTCCGTTTTCCAGCTAGTTAACTCAATTCTGCCTTAAACTAAACATGCAGCGGGAATACGAAGACTACGAAATATAGTAGTTCTTAAATACCGATGCAAAAAAAGAAAATGTGTTATAATAAAAAACAGCTATAATAATATATAGTTGTGTGCTATTTTAATTAAAAAATATCAGTGGCATGCTACGTGCAAAACAATATAACATAAAACCGTTACCTTTCTTATGAATGTGCACCGATGAATCAATCGATAGCCGATTATCAGCAGGTTACAACGGTACGTATGGTCAAAAGCAGTTTGATATATGTAATCATCCGGGAGCAGCACTATGGAAGAGACCCTCGCACGGGGCGGTGATTTTTTACTGACAGGCACGGCAGGAAAGAGCTCGTTTTCACCGGAAGATTTCTCTGGTGAACAGCGCCAGTTCGCTGAGACAACCGAAGAGTTTGTCAAAAAAGAGCTGCTGCCGGATCTTGACCGGATGGAACAGCAGGATTTCGATCTCGTGGTTGCCAAATTGCGCCGCTGTGCCGATTTGGGACTTTTCCTTGTGGACGTGCCGGAGGATTTCGGCGGGATGGAACTTGACAAGGTTACCAGCATGCTGCTGGCGGAAAAAATTGCCCCGACCGGCTCCTTTTCAATCACGTATGGGGGACAGACAGGTATAGGGCTCCTTCCGCTCGTCTATTACGGTACAACCGATCAAAAGCATCGCTATCTCGGAAAGCTTACGTCCGGAACATGGGTTGGGGCGTACGCATTGACCGAGCCGAACAGCGGCAGCGATGCGCTTAGCGCCCGGACGACCGCTACCCTGACCCAGGATGGCAGGCATTACGTGTTGAACGGTGTCAAGCAGTTCATTACAAATGCAGGTTTCGCCGATCTTTTCACCGTTTTTGCAAAGATTGACGGCCAGCACTTCTCGGCCTTCCTTGTAGAGAAAGGGTACGCCGGATTTTCCGTAGGTGATGAGGAAAAAAAGATGGGACTGAAAGGTTCGTCAACCGCTCAGATCTTTCTCGATCACGTCATGGTACCGGTGGAAAATCTGCTTGGGGAACCTGGCAAAGGGCATAAAATCGCCTTCAATGTCCTCAATATCGGGCGACTGAAGGTGGCGGCTACGGCTGGCGGTATGGCCAAGGGCGCTTTTGCCGAGGCAGCCGGCTATGTCACGGAACGAAAACAATTCGGCCGTATTATTGGTGACTTTGGAGCCATCAAGGAAAAACTTGCGGATATGACGGCAGCCATATTTGCCTCCGATTCGGTGGTGTACCGTGTTGCCGGAATGCTGGATGCCCGGATAGCTACCCTTGATCGGGGCGGAGCGGATTATTATGAGCGGTACCAGAAGGCAATTGAGGAATATGCCATTGAATGCGCCATAGCAAAGGTCTTTTGTACCGATATGCTGGCTGGAGTCGTTGACGAAGTCGTGCAGATTCATGGCGGGTACGGCTATATCTGCGATTACGCTGCCGAGCGCTATTACCGTGACGAGCGGATTCAGAGGATTTTTGAAGGCACCAATGAGATCAACAGAATACTTATTCCCACCTTACTGTTCCGCAGGTCTGAGAGTGGTGTTTATGACCTTCCGGGAATGATTGACGCGGCCAGGACTGAACTCAAATATGGAGAAGTTGCGATCTGCAGCGAGGGGGCGTTCAGGCTCGAATTCATGCTGCTGGCCAATCTGAAAAAACTTTTTCTGACGTTGCTGGGGTCTGCCGTCCAGGCCAGAGATACTCAAGAGGTCATGCTGGCCGTTGCAGACATGATTATCAGCATATTTACCCTGGAAAGCGTGATTTTGAGAGGGAGTAAAGTTATTGTTGCTGCCAGCGATAACAGGAAGGAACTACTTGGTGCGGTGCTCAAAGTAGTTGCTCATGAACAGGCAGGTCAGTTTTACCTGGCCGCCGACCGCTGCTCTGCCTACCTCCTGAAAGGGGAGTCAATTATTGAACAGCATATGCTTGCTGCCAGGCTGACCGCCTATCCTGTTGAAGGTCTGCTTGAAGCCAAACAATTGCTGGCAGACGCGGCAAAGGATTCAGGAAAGTTCTGTTTATAAGCAGCAGCGGGCATCGTAAAACGCCTTGAGGAGAAAACACCATGCAACAAGCCGAATTTGCCCCTATTGACTTTGCGCCGGCGTCAGTCACCGTGGAAGAAACGCCGGATGGAGAGTTTATTCTCAGTTCACCCATGCCGCTCGAACCATATGAGAGCAGTTTGGGAATGCTGCTGCGCCGCTGGGCCAAAGAGACTCCGGAAAGAACGTTCATTGGAGAACGGGAGCCTGCCGGGCAGTGGAGCCTGCTGACGTACAGTGAGACGGGCCGTCGAGTCGATTCGATTGCCCAGGCACTGATTGACCGGAAACTTTGTCCGGAACGACCGGTCATGATTCTCTCCGGCAATTCCATCAGCCACGCACTGCTCATGCTGGGAGGATTTATTGCGGGGGTTCCGGTTGCTCCGGTTTCGGTGGCCTATTCCCTTCTGAGTGACGACTTTTTCAAGCTGAAGGTTATTTTCTCGGAAGTCAGGCCGGCGTTGATCTACACTGAAAACGGCACACTATTTTCGCGTGCCCTGGCTGCCCTGGACCTCTCCGGGGTTGAGGTGGTCATTTTGAATGGAGAGGTCGATGGAGTTCCAACTACTTCGTTTGCGACTCTGCTTGAGACGCCTGTCACAGAGCAGGTGGAGGAGGCCTTTGCGAAAGTGGACTCCGGGACTGTTGCCAAACTTCTGTTTTCCTCCGGTTCTACCGGACAGCCGAAAGGAATTATTAATACCCACGGAATGCTCTGCGCAAATCAGCAGATGCTTGCTCAAATATGGCCATTTACAAAAGATACACCTCCGGTTCTGGTCGATTGGCTGCCATGGAATCATACCTTCGGAGGAAATCACAATTTCAATCTGGTTCTTAAAAGCGGCGGAACCCTGTATATAGACGAGGGTAAACCGGTCCCCGGAATGGTATTGAAGACGGTGAACAACCTGGCAGAAATTTCACCGACGATATATTTCAACGTTCCGGCCGGTTTTGCCATGCTGCTCCCGCACCTTGAAAAAGACGAGGCACTGCGGAGCAATTTTTTTAAAAACCTGCAACTCATTTTTTATGCCGGAGCTGCATTGCCGCAGGATATGTGGCAGCGATTGGAAGCGGTTGCCATCCGTGCTACAGGGCGCAAGATACCCATGACCTCTTCCTGGGGTTCGACGGAGACCTCTCCGCTTGCAACATCCGCGTACTTTTCCATTGACAGGGCAGGGGTAATCGGGCTTCCATGTCCGGGAGTCAGCATTAAAATGGTTCCCTGCGGAGAAAAGTTCGAGTTGAGAGTCAAGGGACCGAATGTTACCCCCGGCTATCTGCATCGTCCCGAACTGACCAGAGATGCCTTTGATGCCGATGGATTCTACAAGATCGGCGATGCAGGCATGTTTGCCGACCCTGCCGATCCGAGCAAGGGGATTACCTTTGCAGGGCGGATCGCAGAGGATTTCAAGCTCACGACAGGAACCTGGGTGCATGTCGGCAAGACCCGACTGGAAGTCCTGACTGCTGCGTCCCCTCTTCTGCAGGACGCGCTTGTAGCAGGACATGATCGCGAATATGTCGGAATTCTTGCCTGGCCGAGCTTGGCGGGATGCAGGGAGATCTGCCACGATACCGATGCTACCCTGACTGTTGAAGAGCTTGTGAGGAACAAAGAGGTGATCGAACATCTCCGTCAGGCGCTGGCTAAATACAACGTAACTCATATCGGGTCGGCAACCCGGGTTCGTCGGTTCATGTTCATGACCGAGCCCCCCACAATTGATGCCAACGAGATCACCGATAAAGGGTATATCAACCAGAGAGCGGCTCTGGAGCGGCGGGAAACCAACGTGGAACAGTTGTACGGAGCAAAGCCGGGTCCTGAGGTGATTATCGTTTCGTAGCCGGGAGAGATGCACGGAAGGTCGTCGAGAAAGGTTATTATGGATTTGCAGACGCTTTTGATTCTTGCCCAGGATGCCGTTACCAACAGTGCAATTTATGCACTGTTGGCATTGTCGCTGATACTGGTATTCGGGGTAACGCGAGTGATATTTGTTGCGCAGGGGGAGTTTGTGTCCTACGGAGCATTGACTCTTGCGAGCCTGCAGCTGGGGGTCATGCCAGGTACGGTTTGGCTGCTGCTTATCCTTGCAGGTACGGCTGCCATCATGGAAACGATCAGGCTGTTCGCGTCCGGAGCGAGGCAGGAATTGCCCAAGTCTCTCGCTGTCTTGCTTGTGCCGCCGCTCGCCATTGCCGGTTTGGTAAAAGTGTGCGCTCCTCTGCACCTCCCTCTCGGTTGGCAGGTGCTGCTGACGATGTTGATTGTGATGCCGCTCGGCCCTCTCATCTACCGGGTGGCATTCCGGCCGCTTGCGGATGCAACGGTTCTGGTACTGCTTATCGCGGCAGTGGCGGTTCACTTTGTGCTGGTCGGGTTGGGGCTGCTGTTCTTCGGAGCTGAAGGGGTGAGAACCCCTCCGTTTTCCGATGCCCAGCTGATGCTCGGCACTCTTTCCGTCTCCGGGCAGAGTCTCTGGGTCTATGCGACCAGTACCGTTTTTATTGCACTACTGGCCTGGTTTTTCAACAAAACTTTCTACGGAAAAGCGTTACGGGCAGTTGCATTCAACCGCAACGGCGCCCGACTGGTCGGTATCAGTCCGCACCTGGCCGGCACCGTCTCGTTCGCATTCGCATCGTCAATCGGGTGTCTGTCGGGTGTGTTGATCGGCCCGATCACCACGCTGTACTATGATTCGGGCTTCCTGATCGGTCTCAAAGGTTTTGTCGGTGCAATAGTAGGCGGCATGGCCAGTTACCCGATAGCCGCAGTAGGCGCCCTCCTGGTCGGTTTTTCAGAATCATTTTCATCATTCTGGCTGAGCGGCTATAAAGATGTCATCGTGTTTACCATGATAATCCCGGTTTTGCTCTGGCGGTCACTTTCAAGCACCCACTTCGAGGAAGAAGAATGATACGTCGGGCCGGATTTATCCTCTTTTTACTGCTGCTGCTGATTGTTCCGGCATTCCCCTCTTTCTATCTCACCATGGGGAGTTATATCGGACTTTACAGCATAGTCGCGATCGGTCTGGTACTTCTTACCGGAGTGACCGGACTGACATCTTTCGGGCAGGCGGGGTTCATGGGGCTGGGTGCCTATACATCTGCGGTGCTAACCACGCAGCTCGCCTGGTCTCCCTGGCTGACCCTTCTTGTCGCGCTGGCGTTGACGATGATAATCGCGTTTATTCTCGGGGCAATCACGCTGCGAATGGGTGGACATTATCTTCCGCTGGCAACTATCGCCTGGGGGATCAGCCTCTATTTTCTTTTCGGCACCATCCCGATTCTGGGAGGTTCAAGCGGAATAGCAGATATTCAGGCACTCAAGCTGTTCGGCATTGAATTGCGGGATGAGAGGGTCTTCTACTACCTCATCTGGGGGGTCTGCCTCGTAGCGTTATGGATCTCGACAAACCTGCTTGACTCACGAGAGGGGCGTGCGATCCGGGCTCTCAAGGGAGGGGTTTCGATGGTGGAAGCCTTCGGAGCCAGCGGACTTCGTCTGAAAAATGTTGTATTCATCTATTCGGCACTTCTGGCATGTATTGCCGGTTGGCTCTATGCCCATATGCAGCGTTTTGTTAACCCGTCCCCGTTTGGCCTCAATCAAGGGATCGAGTTCCTGTTCATGATAACCATAGGAGGCGCTTTCAGTCTCTGGGGGGCCATCACCGGCGCTACGGTTATTACGCTTCTTAAAACGGTTCTGCAGGGAATACTGCCGAAACTGATCAGCCAGTCCGGAAATTTTGAGATCATCGTATTCGGCATAATGATCGTAGCAGTACTTCAATGGATGCGGGGCGGGATCTGGGCTCTTGTCGAAAAGATTATCCCCCCCAAGCCTGACAGATCTGTCAAAGAGACATCGGGCCTGACGATGCGCGCCCCTCCTGAGCGTGGTTCTACTCTGCTCAAGGTGGACGGCATGACAAAAGCCTACGGTGGCCTGATGGCGGTCAAAAATATGAGCTTCGAGGTTTCAGCCGGAGAAATTGTTGGGCTGATCGGGCCCAACGGGGCCGGGAAATCAACCATGTTCAACCTGATCAGCGGCGAATTACCCCGCACGGCGGGAAATATATATTTTGGATCTCACACCATCAGTGGACTGAAACCTCCCCAGATAGCCCGGCTCGGGCTCAGCCGCACCTTTCAGCATGTGCGGCTGATCCCCGGTATGACGGCACTTGAAAACGTCATGATTGGTGCCTATCTACGCACGCATGATGGAATATTCAGCGCAGGATTGCGCCTGAACCGGTCAGCCGATGAACAGGTCAGGGGGGAGGCGGCCCGGCAGCTTCGCCGGGTAGGGCTTGAAGAGAGCATGTTCGTTCCCGCAGGGAGCCTGTCGCTCGGCAAGCAGCGTGTCGTTGAAATTGCGCGGGCTCTCTGCGCGGATCCCGTTTTGCTGCTTCTCGACGAGCCGGCGGCCGGTCTGCGCTATCTTGAGAAGAAGGAGCTGGCCGGGCTGTTGTCGGACCTGAGAAGCACCGGTTTGACTGTCCTGATCGTTGAGCATGACATGGAATTTTTGATGAATCTGGTTGACCGGGTTGTGGTCATGGAATTCGGCGAAAAACTGGCTGAAGGGCTGCCGCAGGAAATCCGGTCGAATCCGGCGGTTCTTGAAGCGTATCTGGGGGGTGTGTGATGACGGAACGTCTGCTCACAGTACGCGACCTGAATGTCTGTTACGGAAAAGTTGAGGCGCTTTACGGGACTTCGCTCACTGTTGATCGCGGCGCCATCGTCAGTGTCATCGGGCCGAACGGCGCCGGTAAATCGACGCTGCTGAACGCTCTCATGGGTGTGCTCCCCTCGCGCGGCACGATTGAATTCTGCGGAAACGATATGGGGAACGTCAGCATTGAAC
>VFJM01000358.1 GCA_009886055.1 Geobacter sp.
TAGCCGGCACGCCCCCTGATAGAGAAGTACAATCCGCTGGCCGCGGTGATCGCCATCCCTGAAAAAAAGGCGATCTGCATCGGCAGGTGCGGCAGCGCCGCGAGATCACCGCTGATGCCTCCCGATTCGAGGCTGAACAGGCTGCCGCAGCAGGAGGTGATGATATCCGGCTTCACTCCGGCGAAATAGGCGAACAGCAGAACGCCTTCCAGCACCAGCAGCGGCACAACCAGGTTGAGCATCTCGTACTTGACCCGGATCAGCGGATAGTCATACCCCCGGTTATCGGCATGGTTTACGATCAGCCAGACCCCTGCCAACAGGAAATTGACGATCTTGAGGAGCAGCACCGGATAGCCGAAGGAGTTGACCGCCAGGGTTCCGGCCGCGCACATGGCACCGGTAAACAGCGTGTGAATGTCGTCCGCGGTGTAGATAAACAGGAACAGCGACATGAGCTCAAAACTGAGGATATAGCTCATGATTGTTGATACAAGATAGGTTCTGCGTTCAAGATCCAGCTGGCCCTCGCTGCCGGAGGCCGGATCCCAGCGCCCCAGAATCCGCATGCCGTAGTATCCGGCATAGACCCCCATAGCTGAAACCAGCAGCGCGATCAGCAGCAGCGCGAGAGCTGCGGGATGTAAAATCACCGGCAGCTCCGGCTGGCGACGACCGCACCGTCACGCATTTCAACGAGCGTGTCTACAAAAGGCGAATCGAACACGATCGGGTCGTGGCTGGCGATCAGCACGCTCTTCCCCTCCCCCTTCAACCGGCCGACAATCGCCATGAAATCCCGGGACAGTTTTGAATCGAGGTGCGCCGTCGGTTCATCGGCGATAATGATGGAGGGGTTGTTGATCAGGGAACGGGCGATGGCGACCCGCTGCAGCTCTCCCCCCGAAAGCAGGTCAACCCGCTGTCCGGCGAGACGGGCAATGCTGAACTGTTCCAGCAGATTCAACGCCCGGGCACGAAACTCTCCCCTCCCCTCTCCGGTCGGATAGGCCGGCAGCATGACATTTTCGAGAACGGTGATCCCCTTGACCAGGTTGAACTGCTGAAAGATGAAGCCGAACGTGGAGCGCCGGATCTCGTTCAGGAACCGCTCCGGCAGGCTGGTGATTTCGACCTCCTCCAGACCACCATGCTGAAAAGGCACCGCCGCCGCCACCCCGCGCAGGAATATCCGCCCGGAGGTGGGGCGGGCCATGCAGCCGATCACCGTCAGGAGCGAGGTTTTGCCGGATCCGCTCGGCCCTTTAAACACCGTGATCTCCCCCGGTTTGACGGCAAGCGTGACGTTATCAACGGCGGTAAACTGGTTCGGCTTGCCGCTGTTGAAACTCTTCGTGATGTTCGAGAGTTCTATCACGTCAATACCTCATCGCGGCATCGGGATCGATCGTAGCCGCCCGCCAGCAGGGTATAACCGTCGCGGTCGTATACGGCACCACCGTCAGAAAAAAGAGCAGGGCCAGTTGATAGGCATCGACAACCGGTACCAGCTGAAAACGGGGATAGATCACCGACCACCCCTTGAGCGCCTGGGCAAAAAGCGGGGCGGAGAGGAAAAAGACATGTCCGTAGGCCAGCACGGTCCCCAGCAGGAATGCCGTCAGCGAGACCGCTATTCCTTCCCAGAATTTGAGCAGCAGCACATCGGAGGTCTCCCAGCCGATCGACTTGAGGATGCCGATCTCCTTCCGTTCTTCGGCAGAAAGGCCGGTGGCCTTGTCCCAGGAGAAGATGATGAACGAGAGGAGCGACGATACCAGGACGATCAGCGTCATGCCGCCGCGCCAGTCGAAGATCGACTGGTAGGTGCGCTGAATCTCGCTCTTCAGAATCGGCCGGGAATCGGGGAACTGGCTGGCAATCTTGGCCGCAACGGTCGGCAGCTCTCTCGGGTTGCGCACCGTTACCGCCAGGTCGGTCGCCTGGCCGCCCGGAAAATTGAACAGCTGATGAAAGTCCGCCGATGATACGACAATCAGGTCAGCCGCAACGAGGTCTGAACCGCTCGGAAATATCGTGCCGATCTCCAGCATCACCGGTGCCCTGTCATAGCTTGTCAGCGGCAGCAGATCGCCGACCGCCAGGTTGCGGGCCTTTGCCACGCCTGCTCCGACGGTGGCCCGTCCCGGTGCTGAAGTCGGCGCATCACCGGCGATGATCGTATAGTTTGCGCCGTTCAGCGCATCATAATAATAGCCCCACAAACGCGGACGGACCGCCGTCACCCCCCTGATCGCGGCGATTTCAGCGGCATATCCGGCCGGGATCAGATCCTGACGCCCCGCCATCAGCCGCTGCACGATCATATCGGGCGCATCGTTCAGAATAATGGCCGCCTCCCTCTTCAGTGCCGAGACAAAGAACAGCAGCGATGCCAGCATGAAAATAACCAGAAGGTACATTGCCAGTAGAGAGAGATTCTTCGCTCTTCTGCGCAGCAGCGATGCAAGCGTGAATTCAAGGATATTAAGATGTCGCTCAACGGCTCGTTTCATGGCTTTTCACGGTGTTGAAGGGGTGGCAGGATCAGTGAGCCGGAGGGGAAGTGTTCCAGCGCCAAAGGATGTTCCTGAAAAGGCGCGTGGCGGTCGGCCATGGCCGGGTGTCGGGTGTAACGGGCTTCCGTCGCAAGGCAGAGATCAGTCACGTGCAAGCTCCGCAGCTGCGCACTCTGAAGTTTCGCGTAGCCACCCGACTGCGCATGGCGGGCATGCAGCGGCAGCAACAGGAAGATGGTCAGATTTACAGCGGTGAACAGCAGAAACTGTAGGGAACGGCGCATTAGGTGCCTTAATTAAGTGACTGCATGGTCTGTCGTGTAATCTCGTTGAAGCGGAGAACGCGCTTCCCTTTGTGATCGAGCTTGAAGGAGGCGGCATCCTTCTCCGTCCTGAACGGTACCAGTTCGCTCCCCATCGGCCCATAGACGTCACTGCCGGAGACGAAAAAGGCGGTGCGCGCATCGATCATAACCAGTGAGTAATACTCCTTCACAGCCAGCGAAGCGATATCGTCCTGACGCTTTCCCGGGGTATAGCGGGCGGTATCGAAATAATGGATGAACATATCCTTCGGGCCGTCATAATAGGAGGTCGTGCCGTCCTTGAAGCGAGCGGTCGCTGTCCAGTCCGGGTACTTGGCAACAAACATTCCGCAAACCGGACATTTGGCACCGGCCGGGACGGCAACGGAACTCTTGTCGGCGGCCAGGGCGGCGACTACCGTTAACAGGCAGATCAGCACAACTGCCGGGACGATGCGTTTAATGGCGACTCCGCTCATCTCAATCTTTTTCCGCCAGGGTCAGTGCCTCTTTGTAGGTGGCCAGCTTGCCGCCGTTTGTGCTGACAAATGCCGCGGCGTCATCTTTATTTTCAAATGCCCACTTTGCGACCCGAGTCATGACACCCTTCCTGCTCCCCCCGATCACCCAGGTCGCCTTTTCAGCATCGACCAGTTTTTTGGTATTCAGATCGGCAACCTCAACTGCTGTGACCGCCGGACCTTTGTTGGCTTTCAACTCGGTAACCGTGCAGTGGATGCTGCAGACTCCGACTGATGGGCCGTCTGAATAGGTGATCAGCATTCGTGAACCTGCAAATTTTTCCCGATCCATGCCGCAGTGCGAACAGGCCTGGTGCATTTTTATATCCGCGTGGATGGATTCCGCAGCAGATCCACCACCATTCCGGTGACCTCCCATTTGTCCGGGTTTGTGTTCTGCCACTGCGGCGCCACCACCGAGTGCCAGGAAAACGGCGGCACTCAGTGCGATAAATCGTTTTTTCATGGCGTTGTTCCTTTCAAATTTTATAGAATGTCAATATACCGTAAATCATATGACCGTGCAACAGTGCCAAAACTTGGAGTATAAACAGGGTTGACTTTGCGATGCGTTGAACCTAACAGTGTGTTTCACATGACATCAAGCGAATCGGCAAGGAGCTGACCAATGAATCTCAGCAAAAAACATATACTGACGTTTTTCAAGCAGCAGGAGGGGGCTGTTCATTTTGCAGCTCTTGAGCGCGCGTTCGGCGGCCGTCATGTCAAACGTGAGCTGAAAAACATGCTGGAAGACATGGCCGA
>VFJM01000424.1 GCA_009886055.1 Geobacter sp.
GAGTTCGGCGAGGTATTTTTCGGATGGCACTGTCAGCATTTCGGCCAGAAAGGCACGATCCTGCTCCCCGCTCACCAGTGTAGCCCGGAAGGCATCGGCAAAGGCGGGATCGAGAGTCAGCCCGGCACCCTGCCGCCGGTCGGCAATCAACGCGAAAGCGACCTGCGCGGCCATCCGCTGCCCCGCTTCCCAGCGGCAGAAGGGGTCAGGCTCATGAGCCATCAGCAGGGCCAGCTGTTCATGGCTGTAGGGATACTCGAGTTTGACCGGCGCCGAGAAGCCGCGCAGCAGCGCCGGGGTCGGTTCCTCGTCCAGGCCGGTGAAGCAGAAGGTCTCTTCAGCCGAACGGAGGTGGAGGAGTCGCGTAGTGGACGGCTGAAGGGATTCACCGGCCAGCGTCAGCGGCAGCGGCGCCCCGTCCCGGCCGAGCAGGCCGAGAACCAGCGGGATGTGCAGAACACCCTTGTCCGGCTGGCCGGGGGTCGGCGGACAGCTCTGGCTGACGGTCAGGGTAAAGGTTTTGTCGGCGGCGGCGTAGGAACCGCGGACATCAAGCTGCGGAGTACCGGCCTGGCTGTACCAGAGGGCGAACTGGTCGAGATCGATCGCACCCGCTTCGGCCATGGTCTGCACGAAGTCATCAACCGTCACCGCCTGCCCGTCGAACCGTTCAAAATAGAGGTCCATCCCGCGGCGGAACTGCTCCGCTCCGAGCATCGTGTGCTGCATCCGGACGAGTTCAGCTCCCTTGTTATAGACGGTCGCCGTGTAGAAGTTATTGATCTCGATGTACGAATCCGGACGCACCGGATGAGCCATCGGGCCGCCATCCTCGGCAAACTGGGACGTCCGCAGACCCCGCACGTCTTCGATCCGCTTCACCCCCCGCGACTGCATGTCGGACGAAAATTCCTGGTCGCGAAATACGGTCAGCCCCTCTTTCAGGGAGAGCTGGAACCAGTCGCGGCAGGTCACCCGGTTGCCGCTCCAGTTGTGGAAGTATTCGTGGGCGATAACTTCTTCGATGGCGTGGTAGTCATCGTCGGTGGCGGTGGCCGGACTGGCGAGGACATAGCAGGAGTTGAAGATATTGAGCCCCTTGTTTTCCATGGCTCCCATATTGAAATCGTCAACCGCCACTATCATGTAACAGTCGAGGTCATACTCCCTGCCGTAGACCTCTTCATCCCAGCGCATCGCCTTTTTGAGAGAACGCATGGCATGGTCGCACTTGCCGCTGTTCTGCTGGTGGACGTAGATATGCAGCGCCACTTCCCTCCCGGAGCAGGTAGTGAAACTGTCCGCGATACAGACCAGATCGCCGGCTACCAGGGCAAACAGATAGCTCGGTTTTCTGAACGGATCGTTCCAGACGGCAAAGTGGAGACCATCCAACAGCTCACCATGCGCCTGAAGATTGCCGTTGGAGAGCAGCACCGGATACCGCAGGCGATCGGCAATGATCGTAGTAGAGAAGAGCGTCAGGACATCCGGGCGGTCCGGGTAATAGGTGATGGAGCGGAAACCCTCCGCCTCACACTGGGTGCAGAACATCCCGGCCGAACGGTAGAGCCCCTCAAGGGAGCTGTTATCCTGCGGGCGGAGCTCCGTCGCAACCTCCAGGGTGAAGGCCGGGGGAACCTCGTGGATCGTCAGCAGTTCACTGGTGACGCTGTAGCGGCTCGGGTCAAGCGGTGCGCGGTCGAGTTTCAATCCTCGCAATGTATTGTTTTTACCGTTCAGGACGAGCGGGCGCATGCCGAGTGACGTGTCATACTCTGCCCGAAGAGCCATTCGGTAGGTGACAACGGAGGTTTCTTCGCCAAGTTCAAAACGAAGGTTGATGCTATCGATGCTGTAGTCTGGTGCAGAGTATTCGTTGCGATATACGCTATTGTGGGTTGTTTCGAGCATTGGTCCATCCAATCCGATCGGAATGTGGTACGAGTTGCGGCACCTTTTTTTTGAAAATAGCACAATCACCTGCGTCATATTCATTATTTTTATTGGTAAGCCAGCCTCGATTCTGGTAACAGTACCAGAGGCGCACGAATAAAGGAGGACGATTGATGGAAGAGACAATCACATTCTGGCTCGACAATAAAATATCATCGGGATTCAAGGTGGCTGAAATCGGCCGTCAGACCCTGGTGTCGTATCGCGACAAGTATTATGTAGTCGTTGGCGGAGCGGCGCTGATGAAAGGGGTCAGACCGCTGCACTACTCAAAGACATCGATGCCGCTGGTCTGGAAAAAGGCGCTGAAAGGGATCATGCCGCCATCGCTGCCCGTTATCGACCATCCTGAAGATGAAAACCTGCCGGTGACTACTTCAACTAAAAAGGAGCGAACTTCCATGCCAAAAAGCACTGCTTCACTATCAGAACTGCCGGATTATCAGCCACAAGTTATAAAGCCTGCGCCGGCTGCGTCAAAAAAGTCCGCAGCGGCAGATATAAAGCCTGTCAAAATCATCCAGGCTGTTGTCGCGGCGACATGCCCCTACTGCAGTCACAAACAGGACCTGCCGTTTGAAAAGGGGAAAAACGGCAAGCCGTTCTTTGTGGTGTGCAGCAGATGCAGTACGGAATATGCCGTGCGCTTTGTACCGGTCACGATGTATCAGGCGCAGGTCGCAGCTTTTAAATAGTTGAATGGCACTACGTTTGCCGGGGAGAGAACAGAATGAACAACAACGACATATTGCGCAGAGTGCGCTACGCACTGGATATCAGCAACCCGGGCATGATCGAAATTTTCCAATTGTCCGGCTGCAGCATAGAGCAGCCTACGCTGCTCAAGCTTCTTAAAAAGGAAGAGGAAGAAGGATTTATTGCCTGCAGTAATCCTTTGCTGTCGTTTTTTCTGGATGGCTTGATCGTGCAGAAAAGGGGGAGGCGGGAGTCGGAAGCGGGACAAGCCCCGAAACCTGATGCCGAACTGGGCAACAACGCAATCCTGAAGAAACTGCGCATTGCTCTTGATTTGAAAGAGGATGATATGCTCGCGGTGATGGCGCTGGCAGGTGTTAAAATTTCAAAAGCTGAATTGAGCGCCCTGTTCAGAAACAAAGGGCACAAGCATTTCAAAGAGTGCGGCGATCAGTTCTTACGGAACTTTTTGCAGGGGCTGACGGCACGAAACAGGGGTACGTCAAAAGGGCTGGACGCTGCTTAAGCGTTTAAGGAATTGCTTCCACTGGAAAAGGACAGGAAATGTTTCTCCAGTAAATCAATTTGTTTTCAGTCCAGCCCCAAAAGACAGTAATGTTTCTCCCAAGTAGAGCGATCTCAACGAATAAACCGCACCTGCACAGGAAACCCAGGAGTTGCAAGCAACGGTTCAAACTCATGGTGATCTGAAGTAAGCAGCACGGCATCCTCACGTTCCGCAAGTGCAACGGCAAAACAGTCTGCCAGAGATATCCGCCCGCGTGCCTTAAGACTTCCCGCTGCCTTCCAGAAGTCAACATCCATATCGTTCCGGGTTATCACCCCTGCTTCAACCAGATTGACCAGCAGTGTATCTGCGGGAGCATTGCCATAACAACGCAGACAGTCGTAATAGACTTCGCAAAGATTCACCGCATGGACAAAGCAGATATTGCTCTCATCTTCGAGCGCCCGCCTTACGACCAAAGCCCCTTCCTCATTCTTGATGAGCGAAATAATAGCGCAGGCATCCAGAACATATCTCATTTCTGGAACTTCCGCTCTTCACGTTCAATCTCTTCCCGCTTCATCCGGGAAAAATCAGCACTCGATGTCATGTTCGGATAGGCCCCCATAAGGGCATCAAGTGCCATAGTTTTGTGCTCAGCGGGAGAAACCTGTCCGGAAGCAGTTTGGGGCTGAAACGGCAACCCCTTACGGTTACGAACCGCCGCAAGAAATATTTTAATTGCTTCTGTTGTGGTCATGCCAAGCTGCTGAAAAATGGCTTCTGTTTCAGATTTTAACTGACCGTCAATTCTCATGCTGATGGTTGCGCTCTTTGCCATATTACGCCTCCGTACTTCCTTGTATTTACATACAAAGTGTACTGCCAATGCATCACAATTGCAATACATCATATTCACTTATTAGATCAAGCACTTCCAAACAGGGGTTAACAGAAGCAGTAAACGGCTTTCCAGCCCATAATCTCAATTGACACATCAAGCTATCTATATTATTCTAAACAACCCGTAAATTCTTATCAATCGCGAGTTTAGCGATATCAAATCAATCTCACACCAAGGACATTCACATGCGCAGCGATATGATAAAGAAAGGGCTTGAGCGGACACCTCACCGCGCCCTGCTTAAAGGGACCGGTGTCCCGCAAAGCCAGATGGACAAGCCGTTTATCGGCGTAGCAACCAGCTTCACCGACCTGATCCCCGGACATGTCGGCATGCGCGATCTGGAGCGCTTCATTGAAAAGGGCGTTCACTCCGGCGGCGGCTATTCCTTCTTCTTCGGCATTCCGGGCGTCTGCGACGGCATGGCGATGGGACACAAGGGGATGCATTACTCCCTCCCGACCCGCGAACTGATCGCCGACATGGTCGAATCGGTGGCCGAGGCGCATCGTCTCGACGGCCTGGTGCTGCTGACCAACTGCGACAAGATTACCCCCGGCATGCTGATGGCGGCCGCCCGGTTGAATATCCCCTGCATCGTCGTCACCGCCGGTCCGATGATGAGCGGGCGCGGCCAGGCAGGGCGCAAATATTCCTTCGTCTCCGACACGTTCGAGGCGATGGCGCGCTACAAGGCCGGAGTCATCAGCGACAAGGAGCTGCAGGTCTGCGAAGACAACGCCTGCCCCGGCATGGGTTCCTGCCAGGGGCTCTTCACCGCCAATACGATGGCGATCCTGACCGAGACGATGGGGATGAGCCTGCCGCGCTGCGGCACCGCCCTGGCCGTTTCGGCGCTCAAGCGCCGCATCGCCTTTGCCTCCGGCGAAAAGATCGTCGAACTGGTGCATAATGACGTCAAGCCGCGTGACATCCTGACTCGCGCAGCTTTCGAGAATGCGATCCGCGTCGATCTCGCGCTGGGCGGCTCTTCCAACACCGTGCTGCATCTGCTGGCCATTGCCCACGAAGCAGGCGTCGAGCTGCCGCTGGAGCTGTTCGACGAACTGGGAAAAGATACGCCGCAGCTGGCTTCGATGAATCCGGCCGGCGAGCATTTCATGGAAGATCTCGACATCGCCGGCGGCGTCAGCGGTGTCATGAAACAGCTTGGCAACAAAATCAAAGATACGCCCACACTGTTCGGCCTGACCACGCATCAGCTGGCCGAGAGCATCCAGAACGTGGACGAGGAGGTTATCCGCCCGCTTGGGAATGCGATAAAGAAGGAGGGTGGCATCGCCATCCTGTCCGGAAATATCGCTCCCAAAGGGGCCGTCGTCAAGCAGTCGGGGGTTTCCGACGCGATGATGTATTTCGAAGGCACAGCC
>VFJM01000072.1 GCA_009886055.1 Geobacter sp.
TTAAGCCCGGAACCGCTGTAATCAAGGGTATCTATTGTCGTAGCGGTCTGGAAATGGAGATCGGTGCGCCAGTCGGCCCGCTCCAGAATGTGCCCGAGGAACGCTGCTATGTCGTGAGTCTGCAGAGCAGGCGCGTCCTCATACGCTGCAATCAGCAGGTATTTTGCGAGTGAGAGCTGTCCCTGGCCGAGAATGGCGTTGGCGACGGTCAACAGTTCCTGCGGCTTGCGGACGGCTGAATACGGAACATAGCGCTCACCGGCAATCGCCAGCAGCAGCGGATGGACACCGGCGGCGTCGACGGCGTGAATCTCCTTCACACCGGAGACAACGGTCGGAATCAGAGGAGCGGTCAGCTCATGTATGAAGGCGCCGAAGCTGGTATCTTCCTGCGGCGGGCGGCCGACGGTCGTGAAGGGGAGGATGGCATCCCGGCGGTGATAGACCGCGTCAACCTCGATATAGGGGAATTCATGGGTCAGGCTGTAATAGCCGAGATGGTCGCCGAACGGGCCTTCAGGGAGGGTTTTTGCGGGATGGACAACGCCGCTGATGCAGAAATCTGCCTCCGATGAGACCGGCAGATGCCCCGGAACCCTGGTCATCGGTATGCGATGACCGGCGAGCAGACCGGCAAACGAGATCTCCGGCAGCCCCTCCGGCAGCGGCATAACCGCGGCAACCGTCATGGCGGGCGCACCGCCAAGGAAAATGTTGACCCGGAGCAGGTCGCCCCGCGCAATCGCCTCGGCATGGTGGGCGCCGATGCCGCGATGAATCTGGTAATGCAGCCCGGCCTGCTTGTCACCCTGATAGCTGTTGCCGGAGAGCTGGATCCGGTACATCCCCAGATTGGATTTGGCAAACCCGGGTTTTGCCGGGCTTTCACTGTAGACCTGCGGCAGGGTCAGAAACGCGCCGCCATCGCGGGGCCATGAAACGATCTGCGGCAGGGCGGAGAGAGTTGTTGAGCATTCCAGCACCGGTGCTTTCGAGGTGACAGCCGGCAGGAGATGGTAGGCCGCAGCGGGAGCTTTGATGATATCGAGTGGATTTTTGAGCAGTGAAAAAGGGTTGATCTTGAGCTCGACAAGGCGGCGGATATCATCCAGCGTATCGCGGAAGATGAAACGGGTCCGCTCCAGCGTTCCGAACAGGTTGCCCAGCAGCGGAAAACGGCAGCCGACCGCATTCGTGAAGAGCAGCGCCGGTCCTCCCGCCTGATACACTCGCCTCTGCAGCGCGCCAACTTCCAGATGGGGGTCAAGCGGCGTATCAATTCGCAGCAGCATGCCCCGCCTTTGAAGATCGACTACACAATCCTGCAGATTTTTGTAACCCATGTCAGGTTCCCGCCCTGCGAATTTTTGAAAGAATCAGTTCAGTCTGCCGCAATTTGTCCCGCGCCTCGGTCAATTCCTTGCGCCTGGGTTCGTCCTTGAAAGAATCAAGTCCCCGTTTAAGAAGCGCATCTGCTTCCGGATATTTTCCCGCTTTATGCACCCAGCGGGCCAGCACAACCAGATAGTGAGCCGTGCCGGGATCAAGCTTGATCGCCTTGCGCAGGGAGCGCTCCGCTTCAGCCGTACGCCCCGCTTTCTGCTCTTTCAAGGCTTTCTGGTACGCCACAAGCGCTATCGCTTCGCGAACATCCTGACGATCCGGTTCACTGTCCAACCTCTGTTCGGTCTTCTCCAGAAACGCGATCGCCTCATCATGCCGACCACTTCGAACCAGAGCCGACATGTTCGCTGTTATCGCATCCTTGTTCTTGTAATCGATCAGAAGCGCCTGGCGGAAATTATCGAGAGCGGCCTGATATTCTTCGCGCCCCAGAGCCGCGCGCCCAACCTGCAGCAGGGAACGAATCTGGTGATGATTGAATATCAGCCGCACCGATTCGTCATTGAGAGTCTCTATGCGCGAATTATACAGCGTGCTGAAATCCTGGTATCTTCCGGTCCGCATAAAACTGTTTGCCAGACCGGTAAGATACGGGAGCAACTGCGCTGAGCCCGGTGGATACAGCTTATCAGCCAGAGCAAGCGCTTTTTCAAAGACATGGACGGCCTCGGCATGGGCTCCCGTGCGGGAAATAGAGATTGCTGTTGAACGGGTCAGTTGGGCTTCATACTGCCTCGACAGACGCTGATACGTCGCATGCGCAGCTACATCGCTGTCGGTCAGAAGCAACTTGATGCGTGCCAGATCGAAATTACATTCGTCAACTGCGGCATCCAGGTGACGGTCACGCAGTTCTCCGCGCAAGGTCGTCCCGCTGATTTCAACCCGCATGGTGTGCCCTTCGGCGCGTCCGGCATCAGGATAGGGATAGCGCAGGGAAAGAGCGCCGAGAGACGGGCCGCGCAACTGTCCGACGGTGACCGTATCGCCGCCGACGTAGCCGAAAACAAACTCATGAGCATCATCACTACCGATCACGAGGGAAATCTGATGGTTCCCTTTACGCCCGGCGCAGCCTTTGCCTGAGGTTGTTACGACCTCAAGGGGTCCGGTATACAGACGCACGTCGGCTCCGGCTGCAGACGCCAGAATCAGAGCAAAACAGAATATGGTTGAAATCAGCAAAATAATCCGCATGAAACCAGCCTTGAAATGATATATTGACCACGTGAAGGTATCATTGTACTCAATGAAATACAATCAGGATTGCACCCGTTGGAGTTGGAATGCCGCGCCTTACACTCTTTAAAAAGATCCTCGTCATAACCCTGCTGCTGTCTCTGCTCCCCTTGATAGCATCCTCGCTGATTCTGTTTTTCAACCTGGAATCAACCAGTGCCCGCCTTACCTCTGAAATCGGCGGTACGGCAGATATCCAGGCATCGGAATCGCTCCAGATGAGGGCATCCCAAGTGGCGGAGAACATGGCGGATTTCCTCCGGCAATGCGAGAGCGACCTGGTTTTCCTCTCCCGCTCACAGCTGGACCAGGCGACACTACTCAATTTTTATGCCAGCAGACGGGGCGAAATATGGTACCGGACCGGGAGCGCATCGGCTCCGCTTGAAATACACGAGCATGTGCCGCTGTACCACAGCATTGCCCTGATCGATAAAAACGGCCTCGAAAAGCTTGTGATCAAGGAGGGCGAAGTCGTCCCGGCAGACGAGCTGAAGAATGTTTCGAATCCCGACAGGACAGAATTCCTGACCGAAGATTATTTCACCAGGGTTCGCACCCAGCCGGGTAAAATATACGTCTCGCATCTCACCGGCTTTCACATCTCGAAGCAGGATCAGCTGAACGGCGCAGATGAGCCGGAACACGCCTTTGACGGCAAATCTTATCAGGGTGTCATCCGGTTTGCGGCCGCCCTGTTCGACGCCCGGGGTTCTTTCAACGGCGTGGTAGTCGTCTCACTCGACCATCGCCATCTGATGGAGTTTACCCAGCATATCGATCCCGGTCATAACTTTTCCACGGTATTCCCATCCTACAAAAGCGGGAATTATGCCTTCATGTTCGATGATGAGGGGTGGATCATCACGCACCCGAAATACTGGGATATTCGAGGCCTTGATGCCCGCGGCCGGCTGATCCCCCCCTATTCCGCATCTTCTGCCAAAGCGGACATAGACAACGGACGGATACCATTCAATCTTGACCATGCAGGGTTTATTCACCCCAACTACCCACGTGTTGCCGATCAGGTCAGAAAGCAGACGGCAGGCTTCGTAGATACAACCAATGTCGGCGGCGCAAGGAAGATCATGGCATACGCACCGATCATCTACGGCAGCGGCGATTATTCACGTCATGGGGTGTTCGGCGGCATCACTATCGGATTTCAGCTTGACCAGTTTCAGGATGCCGCCCGCAAAGGGAGCCGCCTGATCAACCAGCAGCTTGGTGAACACCGGACACGAAGCGGCGTCATTCTTCTGATCACGTCTCTTCTGGCCGGCTTTTCAGCCTGGGGGTTGTCGCGCGGCATCACCCGTCCGCTGCTGCAGCTGACAGAAAGCGCCCGCAAACTCGCAAGCGGGGACTTTCACAGCAGGGTGGCCGTCACCGCTGCCGATGAAATCGGTGTCCTTGGCCGAACGTTCAATTTTATGGCCGATGAACTGGAAAACCGCAAGAACAGCCTTCTGGCAACACTTGATGAGCTGCAGCGGTCGCGGATTGATATTCTTGACGAACGCAATTTCAAGACCAGTGTTCTGGAAAGTATTTCGAGCGCGATCATTACGATTTCACCTGCCGGAGTCCTCACCTCGATCAACGGAGTCGGGCAGAAGTACCTTTCCAATGCGGTCTCCCCTGACAGGGAGTATCACGAACTGTTTGCCGCATGGCCTGATGTCTCTGCACGGATAGATACCGTACTGCGGACAAAAGATGGGTATGGACGAGTACCCTTAAGCAGGCAGATTGACGGCGAGATGACCTATTACGATTTCGGTCTGTTTCCGATCGGTACGAACGCTGATATGGGATTGACAATAACTCTGCGCAACGAAACGGAGCGGGAACGCCTGCGTGAAGAAACGATGCGCCTGGACCGCCTGGCGTCGCTCGGTAAACTTTCGGCCGGGATAGCCCACGAAGTTCGCAACCCCCTTACCGGCATTTCGCTCCTCCTTGACGATCTGCATGACAAACCGGGCTTTAGCGCAGAGGACAAGGAGATGCTTTCCAAGGCATTGTCGGAGATTGAACGGGTCGAACGGCTTATCAGCGCCCTGCTCAACTACTCTACGCCGGTGCGCACCGCTTTCAGGGAGGGGGATCTGACACAGCTGGTGAAAGACATTCTGCTGTTGATGCGGAGACAGGCTGAGAAGCAGGGTGTTGTTCTGGATGTCTCGTATGCCACGTTGCCGCGGTTTAGATTCGACCCTGAAAAGATTCGCCAGGCGCTGATCAATATCCTGAAAAATGCGCTCGAGGTGCTTGAGTCCGGCGGAGTTATTACGATCGCAACTGAATGCCACGACACGACCGTCACGGTTGCCATCCGCGACAACGGCCCCGGAATACCGCAGCAGGATCTGCCGCTGATCTTCGAGCCGTTTTTTACCCGTAAAGGGGCCGGAACCGGGCTAGGGCTATCAATTACCCAGCGAATAATCGAGGAGCATCATGGAGCCCTGACGGTTGATAGCGAAGAAGCTACCGGCACCACGTTCCGCATCGTGCTTCCGCTTGATAACCGGCCGGATAAAGTGTCCAATGCAACGTAAATTATTTTTGCTGAAACAGAGGCAAACGACACTCTTTTAAACTTTGCGGTTATCAAACCATTCCGTTACCGGGAGTTTTTCAATCTGTTTTCCATGTTTTTTCCCCAGGTTTTCAGCCAGGGCCTTGGCATGCATCGGCATCGCCAGATAGAATCCTTGAACCTCGTCGCAACCAAGCTGGGTAAGACTATGCAGTTGATCGCTGTTTTCAACGCCCTCCGCAACCACCCGCAGATTCAGGCTCTGGGCCATGGAGACGATGGCCGTTATGATTGCGGCATCACTCTCGTTGTGATTGATGTCGTCTACGAACGATTTGTCTATCTTGATCCGATCGACAGGGAATTGTTTCAGATAGTTAAGTGATGAATAGCCGGTGCCGAAATCATCGATGCTCAGTTGAATCCCCATCTCTTTGAGCTTGCGGAAGATTTCGACGGTATTCTCCACGTTATCCATGACAATACTTTCTGTAAACTCCAGTTCGAGGTTCGTCGGGTCAACACCCGTCTCCTGAATTATGGTTGTGAGCATTTCAAGAAATCTGGGATGTTTAAGCTGCTTGCCGGAGATATTTACCGCCATCTTCAGCTCCCGATGCTCTTCCATGGTCCATTCCCGCATCTGAATGCAGGCATTGCGCAGAACCCACTCCCCGATGCTGTTGATCAGGCCGGAATCTTCCAGCAGAGAGATAAACGCTGACGGCAGCATCAAGCCGTAATCGGAGCTTTGCCAACGCAGCAGTACCTCAACACTTACCATTTTGGCGGTTTTCAAATCCCAGAGCGGCTGATAATGCAGGAAGAACTCCTGCTTCTCAACTCCCTTGCGCAGACTGTTTTCAAGCGCGAACCTTTGTACGATCTTCTGATTCAGTTCCGCCGAAAAAAACCTGAATTGCGCTCTCCCTTCATTTTTTGCCTGATACATTGCCGTATCTGCACACCTGAACAGTGTTGTTGCATCCAGGCTGTCATCCGGATAGACCGAGATGCCGATACTGGCACTGGTGTAGAGGTGCCGACCTTCGATCTCGAAGGGCTCGGTGAAAATGGCCATTATCCGCTGGACAACCGCAGCGACGCTCTCCTGGGTGGTAACAGACGGGCACACGACCACAAACTCATCACCGCCGAGCCGGGCCAGGACATCCGTATCCCTCATGCAGGCGGAAAGACGCTCCGCAACCGAACGAAGCATCTTATCACCGACATCGTGTCCCTGTGTATCGTTTACATCCTTGAAGTTGTCCAGGTCGAGGAAGATAAGGTTGACCTTGTCCTGATCTCGCTGTGCCTGGGCCAGGGTCTTGTGCAACTTCTCAAGGAACATGCCGCGGTTTGGCAACCCCGTCACTACGTCATAATAGGCCAACTGGTGTATCTTTTCCTCGGCTATCTTCCTGTGCGAAATATCCTCACAGGTGGTGATGATCCCAAGATAGCGCGCCTCGCTGTCACGCACTGATATGGATGTGAGTTGTGCCGCGAATTCTTCACCGTTCTTCCGAACATTTACGCTCTCGCGCCGCCAGACTCCACATTCTTTCAACTGATCAACAGCAATAGGCCTGCTGCGGTCACTGGTGGAGAATTTTCGGGCCTCTTTTCCAATAAGCTCATCGACCCCATACCCATGTATCTGCGCTTCAGCAGGATTCGAATAGACGATTAAACCGTTAACGTCGCTGAATGTTATACCGATCGGCAGGCTGTCGACAGCTGCTTTGAGCATTTGCAGCCTGGCCTGGCTTTCTGCAAGCCTGTTCACGTCCTGGCTGGCCCGCAGCATATAGCGCACACGATACACCAGAAGTTCAGGATTGAGCGGTTTGGCAATGAAATCTGTAGCCCCGGCCTCAAATGCGCGATGAAATGAATCTGGGCCGTCCTGACCGGTTATCATCAGGACGGGGGTATACCGGCCCCTTGGGAGGGCGCGAATATCGCGGCACGTCTCACAGCCATCCTTTCCCGGCATGATCAGGTCGAGCAACACGAGGTCTGGCTGCACAGAAGTAAAATTGTTAAGAGCAGAAACGCTATCCGCTGCCGAACTCACCTCGAAACCGGCAGCTGTCAGAGTATCCCGGAGCATAACCCGCACTAACTGATCGTCATCGACAACAAGAATAACCGGTTTTCTGTTTCCGCTCACACTTGCATGTTCAGGCATGATAATAAAACTCCGTGAGGTGAAGATCGAATCAGCCGGGAATACCGGCAACTTTCTTACACCATATTATGAAACTGTTTTTATCAGAAACGTCCGGCAAATACCATTAATTCTATTTAGTGGAAACCGGGGTCACCCCCGGTCATTATTCAAGCTCACCCTGCCTTCGGCTAAGCAACACGTTTTCTGCATCGATCTTTTTCAGGCACGCCCTACTGCTTCTCAATACACCCTCACCGCCGCATACCCGACCACCTGTTCGTTGTCTCCGGACACATCTCCGCTGTTTCCGTACGCCACCAGATCCGCCTGACGTGCCCCCAACTGAAGAGCCGCCTCGATCATGACGGTTGCCGGTACGACTCCGCACATCGTAATCCGGCGGCTGTGACAAATCTCCAGCAGCCCTTTGCCGTCTAACACCAGAGCCCGCTCAAGTGCCATTTCATCCTTCAGGCGGGCCGAATCGGCCGATTCATAATGAGTCATATCCGAGCTGGCAATGATCAGCACATCTTCCCCGAATTCCCGGATGGCAGCGGCGATCCCATGGGCGATGTCACGCAGGGAGGGGTAGTCGCCATGGCCGATACAGAGAGCTGATATCGTAACATCAGGGCTCAGATACTGAATAAAAGGGAGCTGGACTTCGAGAGAATGTTCGTCCTGGTGGGCTATTCTGTCGCTTCTCAGGTAGGGACCATGCTGAAGGAGAAGCGAGTTCAGGCGGGAGTTGATTACTGTTGTCCCGAGCGGGGTCAGCCATTCACCATCCGGGTAAAGCGCAACAGCCTCCCCGGCTCCATGATGATTGGGGCCGATGATCAGAACCGTGTCGGGAATGGTAATCCGTCCATACAGCTGGCCGGCAATCGCGCCGGAATACATATAGCCGGCATGAGGAGAGATGATTCCTTTTACCGGAATCGGTAATAAATTTTCCGGTATCAGCCGAGACAATGCGGCACGAAGCTTATGTTCACTGCCCGGATAGAATTGACCTGCTACGGCTGGCTTTCGCTGCATGATCCACCTCCATGCCGCTATTCAAACGGCAAATCGCTCTCCACCGGAATCGCCTTCGCCGGTTCAAGCTGCAATTCCTCCTGACGCTCGTACTGAGGCTGTTCGTCCAAGGCCTGAATTTCGCGAAGCGTTGGTAAAGATTTTAAATCTTTAAGACCGAATATATCAAGAAATTCTTTTGATGTGCCATAGATCAGCGGTCGGCCTGGAATATCCTTTTTCCCCAGGATTCGGACCAGATGTTTTTCCAGCAGCGACTTAAGGACGCCGCCGCAATCAACTCCGCGCAGATGCTCGACTTCAGCGCGGGTAATCGGCTGACGGTAGGCGATGATCGCCAGGGTTTCAAGAGCGGATTGTGAAAATTTTGATGTTCTGGTTTTGATGTGACGGGTGATGTAGCTGTGAAAAGCGGGACGGGTTCTGAATTGCCAGCCGCCGGCCACCTCTACCAGCTCAAAGCCCCCTCCCCGTTCCTGATAACAGGCAATAAGCTCTGTCAGTGCAGCTTTGATCTCATCCCGCTCAAATTCGTTCAGCAACTCGCAGATACGATCGGTTGAAAGCGCTGATTCGGCGGAAAAGATGAGACTCTCTATGATGGAGGATAATTCAGAGTTCATGGAAGATCAAACCTCGGAGGAATCAGCGGCAACTGCAGGCACAAACCAGATCGAGCCATGCTCGCTCCCCTGAAAAATACGGATCAGCTTGAGACGGCAGAGCTCCAGCAGCGCCAGAAAGGTGACAATTACCCGTTCACGGGTATATTCGTCACGAACCAGATCGTCAAACTGGACGGTATCCTGTTCCTGAAGCAAGGATAGAATTTCGATGATACAGTCGGCAATGCTGAGCGAGTCGCCCGGAGCAACATCATGAAAACTTTCGGCAGGAATCCGTTGCAGAAGGGCACGAAACGCGTCCACCAGCTCAAACAGGCTTACTTCCAGCGGTCCTTCCACGCTTTGTGCCGCTGTCAGTACCGGTTCTGAGGCCGCACGCGAAAAGACCTCACGCCCCAACAGCGCCCGCGCGCCAATCACCATCCCGGCTTCCTTGTACTGTTGATATTCCAGCAGACGCCGCACCAGTTCGTCCCGCGGATCAGGCTCTTCCGTTTCCGGCTCTTCCTGATCGCCCTGCGGGAGCAGCTGACGGGACTTGATCTGCAGCAGTGTAGCCGCCATGACGAGAAAATCACCCGCAACTTCAAGGTTCAGATCCTTCAGCGCCTTGATAAAGTCGAGATACTGACGGGTGATGACCGCAATCGAAATATCGCAGATGTCCAGCTCGTTCTTCTTGATCAGATGCAGCAGCAGATCCATCGGCCCATCGAATTTGTCGAGATGAACACTGTACTGCTCGTGAAAACCGTCCAGCAGCGGCAGATGCTCCTCGCGATGACCGTGCGCTTCGATAGGCATATCAGAACTTGAGCGCCGTACGTACCTCGGTCATCACGGCATCAGATATCAGCGAAGCCTTCCGGCTCCCCTCCTGCAGCAGTTCATCAACAAAGCCGGGGTTGGCGGCAAGCTCCTCACGGCGGGCACGGAACGGTGCCAAACGCTCGTTTATGCAGCCGGCCAGGATTTTTTTGCACTCTACGCAGCCGATCTGAGCCCCGCGACAGGCCGGCACGATCTCGTCCAGCTTGCCTTGAGGTACATACAGACGGTGCAGGTTGAACGCGACGCAGATGTCCGGATCGCCCGGGTCTGTCCGGCGGACCCGGTTGGTGTCGGTCACCATCGACATGACCATTTTGGTTGTTGTTTCGGCATTATCGGAGAGATAGATCGAGTTGTTATATGACTTGCTCATCTTGCGCCCATCCAGACCGGGGAGTTTGGGGGTTTCAGTCAGGAGCGCTTCCGGTTCGGGGAACAGCGCGCCATAGAGATGGTTGAAACGGCGGGCGATTTCACGGGTGATTTCCAGATGCGGCAGCTGGTCATGTCCGACCGGTACTCGTGTGGCTTTATAGAGGATGATATCGGCCGCCATCAGCACCGGGTAGCCCAGAAACCCGAATGTTGTCAGGTCACGCTGTTCGATGTTGTCCAGCATATCCTTGTAGGTCGGATTGCGCTCCAGCCAGGAAACCGGAGTAACCATCGACAGGATCAGGTTCAGCTCGGAGTGATGCGGAACCAGACTCTGGCGGAAAACGATACACTTTTCCGGATCAAGCCCGAAGGCAACCCAGTCCAGCACCATATCGCGGATACTCTGAGCAATCCCGGAGGTATCGGCATATTCAGTCGTCAGTGAATGCCAGTCAGCCACAAAAAAGAAGCAGTCATACGAATCCTGCATCCTGATCCAGTTTTCAAGTACACCGTGATAATGACCTATATGCAGCCTGCCGCTCGGCCTCATGCCGCTGACAACGCGTTGTTTCATGGTAAAACGCTCCTTGTATCCTGTAGGTCTAATCTGCTAGAGTGAGCCGCTAAACTCATCTCCAAGACAGGGAAATTTACATGAACCGACCCAAAATTGAAACCAAAATCATGAATCCGCTGATCGGAACATCCATCCCTCTCCCGTCGTATGCGACGGACGGAGCCGCTGCCCTCGACCTTCGAGCCTGCCTTGAAAGCTCAAGAACCGTGCAGCCGGGTGAAACCGTGCTGATTCCGAGCGGCATTGCCATCAGCATTCACGACCCCGCCCTGGTGGCGCTGCTGGTGCCGCGCTCCGGCCTGGGGATCAAGCATGGCATCGTACTGGCAAACACGGTCGGTGTTATCGATTCAGACTATCAGGGAGAGATCGGTATCGGTATCGTCAATCGCGGTTCGACTCCCTATACGATCGAACCGGGCGAACGGATCTGTCAGATGATGTTCGTACCGGTGTTGCAGGCGAATCTGAGCGTTGTGGCTGAGTTCAGCCGGGAAAGCGAACGGGGAACAGGGGGGCTTGGTTCAACCGGGAGTCATTGACGGAGAACATGCATTGTCGTTCATTCAGCAGCCACGTAACACAGTCATACGATATGAACTAATACCATGGACATAACAAGCTCCTTAACATCTCAGCCAAGTACTACAGAAGCCAATATCAAATTTAGAAATCCAGCGGACTTCTCGGTTCTTTCACCGTTCTGACAGGCACACAATGGGTGTAGATCATGGTCGTTTTCAGACTGGAGTGCCCGAGCAGCGTCTGAATGGTGCGAATATCGTAACGGTGCTGATGGCGCAAACGACTCGTTAAAAACCTGAAGTGCCGTTTCCTGCTCTGTTATTTGCTGCGGCTCACAGCTTGGCCCATCGACAGACTTTTCCTGCTGCCTCTCCTGACTCTGCATCTCAAAATACAGTGAAATAGCATGGGCAGCCTGCTGGCACTGCGCCTGCGTCTGCTTCTTGCTCCTCAACTTTTCCAGAAAGAGCTTTATCTTCTCTGACTTATCGTCCATTTTCAGATAGTTGGCATAGAAATCATAAAAATACCGCAACCATTTTTTGTAATGCTCAACATGGGCCGGAGGTATCTCGCGGCTTCCAAGAATAGCGACATAATTATTCATAACGGAATGTGGGACAGGAATCATCTGTATTTTCTCCTTCATAACAAACGACAGACCAGCTTAATTACCCGATGCATCCATAACGCGAAAATATGACGGCGTCAATAGAGTTACACTAATAAATGAGTTTCTAATTTACGGTAACCATGCTACATAAATCCGCGCATAACTTTGCACAGATACTGGGATGACTATGAAAACGCGAGTGATTTTAAAGCCTGGGCAAAAAGGGACAAAGAGGCTGGTTGAGCAGTATGGCGAAGCCCTGCTTTGTGTCCGCTATCGCTATGATGCAAAAGCACACAAACAGTATAAAACTGTTGAGATTATTGTCAGCGAAAGTGAATGGACTCCCCCGCCAGCCAAGTATCCGGACGGCACACTCGTCTCCCTCAAAATCGGCATAAATGAAACGTCCTTACAAAATCAGACAA
>VFJM01000379.1 GCA_009886055.1 Geobacter sp.
CGACGAATAGTTACTCTGAATATTCCTTCCACATCAATCCGGTATTGGTATTAAACTTTGTTACACCGTCAGAATCCTCCATGTTGCCGGAAAAGGCGGTATTGTCATCCCACAGGATTCCCTCAGGCATCAGGATTTTAAACAGAACCTTCTTTTGAGCAATAATAGCATGTGTGCCCAATTCTCTGGAAACAGCCCGGGAGCTGCCTTCATACAGTTTAAGGGATAAGGTTACCTTTGCCGGGTCGCCGGCGGGTTCTGCTGTGAAGGTGTACACACCCGGTTTGGTTTGGGCAATGACGACCTCGCGGGTAGTGCCCCGAGTGTGCGCAATGAGTGGAATGATTTTTGTGCGTCGCCGCGATTCGGCCCGGCTGAGGGGTCTGTCTCGACGTGACTGTGCGAAATCCGTAAACGTAATAGTTGTATCAGGTAGTACAGACCCTGTAATCACCAGTTTGAGATCGCCCTTGATGAGTGGCAGGCTCACAGACATTGGCTTTTCAGTTGGTTTTATCGGGCTCTGCGGTTCAGGTGCATTTTTAGATTGTTTGAGTGCCGGTGTATTCTGACGTGCGGTGAGAGCCGACATCTTCTGCTCTGCCTTATCGCGGGCAACACGTTCCATTTCCAGCTTATGCATGGCCTCTTCCAGACTCCTTCGTTTCTGAATCTCTTTTTCTCTTGCCAGTTGTTTCTGTCGGGCTGTTTCGATGGCAACGCGCTCTTGTTCCAATTTCTTCTGGGTTGCCTGCCGCTCCTGTTCCAGTTTCTCCTGGATAGCACGTTGCTCCTGTTCCCGGGCTATCTGCTCCCGGTGTAACTTTTCAGCAGCAAGTTGTTTCTGCCGGGCTTTTTCAATTACAGCGCGCTCCTGTTCCAGTCTCTCCTTGATTGCTTGTTGCTCCTGTTTCTGGGCTATCTGCTCCCGGTGTAACTTTTCAGCAGCAAGTTGTTTCTGCTGGTCTTTTTCAACTGCGGCGCGCTCCTGTTCCAGTCTCTCCTTGATTGCTTGTTGCTCCTGTTTCTGGGCTATCTGCTCCCGGTGTAATTTTTCAGCAGCAAGTTGTTTCTGCTGGCCTTTTTCAACTGCGGCGCGCTCCTGTTCCAGTCTCTCCTTGATTGCACGTTGCTCCTGTTCCCGGGCTAACTGCTCCCGGTGCAACGTTTCAGCAGCCTGTTGCTTCTGTTCGATAATGTGCCGTGAAATCTGCTCATCCTCTTTTTGCAGCACCTTTTCAACACCGGAGGGTTTACTCTCCACAGCCGTGGTCATTGTTGGCTGTATTGCCGGAAGGGACCGCTCTGATTCCGGTTCTGCTTCCTGTGGTATCGTTTTGTTCTTGATTTCTGCCGTCGTGGGTACAGAGTTGTGATGGAGTTGGGGCGGCTTTGTCGGCTTAGGTAATTTTGCTGTCTCGACGGTTTTTTTTACCGGCAGAGGCGTGGCAACGGTAAGTGCGGTTTCGGAGGAAACTGCGGGGGGGGGAGGGGCGGTCTCCGGAAGATCAGCCTGGACAGGATCGACATCCTTGGCCCGGTTTTGCCGGTCGGATTCGAGTCCTGACTCTTCCTGCTGCGCGGCATAAGCAACTGACGGCCTGAGTAGCGGCGTTTCTGCCACTTCGCTGCTGCCCGGAGGCGAAAGCGGAGAAAACCAGAAGATGGTCGGAGTTTGGCTGCTTATCGATAGCGGATATTGGGACACCGGGCAGGAGAGAACAGCGACGAGCAGGACATGCAGAGCACACGAGCCTATAAAAGGCCAGGAACGATCTGTCAGGTTGACCTGCGGCGGAAGCGTGGGGACTTTGCCGACCGACACACCGGGGAACACATCATTGTGCAGATCTCGCTCAGTGCGGTTATTCGGATTTCGACTTGTCTCCATCTGTCTGCTCCTGATGTGAGACTCCGTTACATTTCAACTGGCGGTGCAAGAGCAACTTTAGTTACGTTTGCTCACACAGGATCAGAATTTCTCCGGGAGCATCAGTCTGAAACCGACTGTTCCCTGGAACCATTGTGTCCGATATTCACTCACTTTGGTGGAACCTCTCATAATATCACCATCAGCTGCAACAACACCTCTGACATCTGTGGTCATTGCAACGCCCGGGGTGATGAACCAGTCAAAACCGAGATTGACATGGCCTCCATACGTCCAGTCGAGTTTGTAACCAGTCCCATTGACGTGTTTCATGTCACCGGTAATAAAGTCGGGGCCGAGCCCGAAGTAAGGCACTAACTTGTTCTCGGTGAGAAAACGGAACTGGACGCCCAGAGAAATGTCGGAGATAGCCGCCTCGTAGCTCTTTACGCCGTTAGCATCCACATCAAGCTGCGGCATGTGAAAAACCTCTAC
>VFJM01000192.1 GCA_009886055.1 Geobacter sp.
CGGATTCCTGTCATCGTATCCTAACGGAGCGATCCTCGACGAAATTCAGCGCGTTCCCCAGCTACTCTCCTACCTGCAGCCGATAGTTGATGAGCGCAGTGAGCCGGGGCAGTTTATTCTTACCGGCAGCCAGCAGTTCGAAGTGATGACCACCATCACCCAATCCCTCGCCGGTCGCACGGCATTGCTGAAACTGCTGCCGCTCAGCATCGAAGAACTAAACAGTGCCGGTATTCAACCCGGCATCGACAGCCTGCTCCTGAATGGTTTCTACCCCCGTATTTACGACGCCGGACTCAACCCGACCCAGGCTCTTGGTGATTATTTCGAGACCTATGTGGAGCGGGATATCCGGCAGCTGATCAACATCAAGGATCTGGCACTGTTTGAGAAGTTTGTCAGGCTCTGCGCCGGTCGGACCGGGCAGTTGATCAATCTGCACAGCCTCGGCAATGACGTGGGAATTTCCCACACCACCGCCCGCAGTTGGCTTACCCTGCTGGAGGCGAGTTATGTTGTTTTCCTGCTCCAGCCGTGGCACACCAACCTCTCCAAGCGCCAGGTCAAGACCCCCAAGCTCTACTTTTACGATGTGGGGCTGGCTGCCTATCTGTTGGGCGCAGAGAGTGAACTGCACATAAACCGCCATCCGCTTAGGGGCAATCTCTTTGAAAACCTCGTTGTGATCGAGGCGCTCAAATACCGCTACAATCGTGGCAAGCGCAGTAATCTGCACTTCTGGCGCGACGCCAAGGGGAACGAGGTTGATCTGGTGATCGAGTCAGGGCCGGATATTGTACCGGTTGAGATCAAGTCAGGTGCGACCATCAGCGATGATTTTTTCAAGGGGTTGCGAACATTTTCGGAAAAGCTGCCGTCGCCACCGGGCAATTGTGCGCTGGTGTACGGCGGTTCGGAGAAGCAGCAGCGGAGCGATGCCGGCGTTTGGCGGGTGAGTGATATTGCCGAGATGATGGGAATGGTTTGTGTATAAAATTTCATGTTTACAGTCTAAATATCCATTTAAGGTAGATGACCGGTTCACGCGCGTGCGCGTGAACCGGTCATCTATGAGTTGGAAGAGAGGCAAAGAAAATGAGCAAAATTATAACCTTACTCAAAAGTAAATATATTGGTTATCTTCTTGATTTAGCCGTAGTATTCAGTGCTGTTGCCATATTATCGAGCTGAACCAATTTTGTGATTGACCATAGACTGTTTGTACTTGTGCTTCTTTTAGTAGTCTTAGCAATTCGTGGCATTTGTTGAATTAATGTAACTTACCCATTGAACAATAGTAACACATAGGATACTATCAGGCGTGAGTTATAGAGTTGAAGAATACCTCCGCGAAGATGGAACAAGCCCTTACGAAGAGTGGTTCATGGGGTTAGACACGATTGCGGCTGCGAAAATTACGATCGTAAAACTCAAAATGGAACAGGGCAACCTTTCCAACGTAAAATGGCTTGGAGAAATCGGAGAATACCGGTTGGATTGGGGGCCAGGCTATCGAGTTTACATCGGTAAAGACGGTGATAAGCTGATAATTCTCC
>VFJM01000255.1 GCA_009886055.1 Geobacter sp.
CGCCGTAGTCAGAACGATCATCGCGAGCGATAAAGTGAAATCCGTCAAAAACCTTGCCGGAGTCAGCAAAATCAAGACCACGCTCAAACAGGGTCTTTTCTCTTTTTGCAGTATCAAACTCGATGATCATAGGTTCAACGTAACAACAAAAACAGTGCCCGTCAACAATAAATGTTACAACATAAATATTTGTCAAATAATTAAATTGTGAAAATGCAGAAAACAAGCGAAGCTTCCAGGCAGAAGCAGCGGCCATTTGAACTTTTGGCTCCCGACGGCAAGAAACGCAAACAAACTGTTCCAACAAGGAGAACACATTTGTCTAATAGCATTGAACCTCAAAAACAAATAACCATCATCGGCGGCGGACTTGCCGGATGCGAGGCCGCCTGGCAGGCGGCGCAGCGCGGCGTGTCAGTTGTCCTCAACGAAATGAAGCCGCAGCGCTTCTCCCCGGCACATCATCTCCCCGGACTGGCGGAGCTGGTCTGTTCCAATTCCCTGCGCGGCATCTCACTTGATAACGCCGTGGGGCTGCTCAAAGAGGAGCTGCGCCTCTGCGGCTCTCTGACGATGGAGGCTGCCGAAGCAACATGTGTTCCGGCCGGGGGCGCTCTGGCGGTAGATCGCCGGCTTTTTTCCGAGTACGTTACCGAAAGAATAGAGTCTCATCCGCTGATCAGGATCGAACGTGGTGAGTTTACCTGTATCCCGGCCGAGGGCGTTGTTGTCGTCGCCTCCGGACCGCTCACCAGCGACGGGTTAGCGGCCTCACTTGCGGAACTGACCGGTGACCGGCTCTATTTCTATGACGCCATTGCCCCGATAGTTGCCGCCGATTCGCTCGATATGACGAAGGTTTTTGCAGCCTCACGCTACGGCAAGGGGGATGGCGATGACTATCTCAACTGCCCGCTTGACGAGGATGAATACCTCCGTTTCGTTGATGAACTGCTGCGAGGTGAAAAGGTGCCGGCTCGAGACTTTGAGAAGGTCGTTCACTTCGAAGGGTGCATGCCTGTCGAAGAGCTCGCCTCGCGCGGAGTAGAAACGCTCCGTTTCGGACCGATGAAGCCGGTCGGGCTGATCAATCCGCATACCGGTCATGAAGCCCACGCGGTCATTCAGCTGCGGGCCGAAAATCGGGAGAAAACAATGTATAATCTGGTCGGTTTTCAGACCAAACTGACCTGGCCGGAACAGCGTCGCATATTCCGCATGATCCCGGGGCTTGAGAATGTCGAGTTTGTCCGTCTCGGCTCGATGCACCGCAACACCTTTATCAACTCTCCGGCGCTGCTGGATACGACCCAACAGTTAAAGAGCGACCCTCGTATTTTCTTCGCCGGCCAGATCACCGGAGTGGAGGGGTATGTGGAGTCGGCGGCCAGTGGCCTCCTGGCTGGTATAGCTGCTGTTCGGTATGTTCAGAACCAGCCGATTACGGTGCCGCCCCCTGAAACCGCCATGGGCGCCCTGATGCATCATATCACCAATGCCGATGTACGCCATTTCCAGCCGATGAATGTAAACTACGGGCTCTTCCCGGAGTTGCCGGGGAGGGTCAAGAAGAAGGAGAGGCGGCAGAAACTGGCGGAGCGGGCACTGGAATCGTTGGAGGAGTGGATGAAAGTACAATCCATTCACCACGGCGTAACAGAAGATAGTCTGTAAACCATAGCAATTCGGTTGAGAATTTACGCCAATGTAGTTACACTGTTGGAGTAGTTTCGAAATTCTCTGTGTCCTCCGTGACACCGTGGTGAGAAGGATTTTAGACGATGGAAGAAAAATGCATCGATCCCCTCAAAAGGGTTGAAGATCAGCTGAAAAAATGCGTTAAGTGCGGTGCCTGCCGTACCAACTGCCCGGCTTTTGCCGCTTTCCAGCGGGAGCCTGCGGTTGCGCGCGGCAAGGTGGCGCTGGCCCAGCATATTCTGGAAGATGACA
>VFJM01000380.1 GCA_009886055.1 Geobacter sp.
AAAAACGCTCGTATTAATTTCTACGGTATGCAGCGCACAATATGCGGCCCCAGAAGATTCGTTAACATCAATGGCAACCGCTGCCATGCTTGAATTGCAAGCTTGTACCTGGGGTTCTTCGGATTGATCTCGGGGAGAGCACCACCCTCACGCAACAGATACTGCCAGTAAAGCTGCACCGGCCTCGCGCCCCACTGTTTTTTGAATTCGTACGTTCCTTCACCCGGCGTTGAACGACCGAAGTCGAATGCGCGGGCTCCCATGCCGATGGCGAAGCGGATTGCTTCCCAATAGAGGAGATTATTGGGGCACAACGGGCGAAAATCCCTGTTGGATGAAGCCCACGGAACTTCCAGGGTATCCCTGTACCAGGTTAACAGAGCCCCCGCGATGGTTCTGCCATTTAGTGTTACCACAAGGATTCGTGTGGTATCGGCAAATTCTTCGAGCACGTTTTGGAAGAAACTCCTGCCGTATACCGGCGTCCCAAGATCTCGCATATTCCGGCAGAACACCTCGTAAAATCCGTCCAACAGATCCATCCTCCCGATAACAGCCTGTAACCCGCTTTTTTCAGCCTTGCGAACCTGATTGCGCACCTTGGCATTAAGGGCGTTCCACTGCTCTTCTTCATTCTTTTTCAAATCCAGTATCATGGTTACCTTGTGCTGTTTCGTCGCCTCAACGTCAGCGCACATCTTGAGGTGGCGGAGTTCAATATGATTTACGCCTGATCCGGAGAGCATCTTTCGTGATGCGTCCAGCAACATGGCAGAGGCAGAATCTTCCGAAATCAGCATGCCTCCGTAATTGAAAAACGGGAGTGAGACAAGGAAGTTGCCGAACAGCCTGCTTTTCATCTTGACATATGGCAGAACACCACAGATTTCGTTGTAACGGTTGGTTGCAGCCAGGTACATGGTTCTGTGCCCGAAACTTTTTTCCACGACTTTGCGCCACCCATACTGATGATAGTTGGTACTGTCCTGATGAGAAGCCACAAACGCATCCCATGCTCTGCCGTCTTCATTATATAAATGAGTTGCGATCCCCATAAAACAAGACCTCCCAAGACTGCAAAACTCGTTGAGCACGTTAGAAAATATTTTCTGCCCTTTTCCTTGCCAATCACGTTGTGTGCCACAATTAATAGTCTTTATTTACAGTGTGTTGCGGCATATGCACTCATAAATAACGTGTTAAACTTCGATGCAGCCGGATTCTGCCGGATGGTTCAGATGCCGTATTGGCGGGTTAATTCGAGGATTGTTAAAATTGTTCATCTTGTTGCATTCTATCAAGATTGCGTTGCGGGTTTCGAAACTTCGGCAATTACGGCAATAGTCGGTTTTTTCAATATAACCGTCGATGCAATTTACACAATTCAGGGTCAACTTTCGGTTATAAAAAGATTTACTCTCAATTTCAGCCAGTTATATTATGGCGTAGTAATTGCTGTACATACTCTGAAAAGGGGAGAAGTATGGCTGAAAGAAGACATCATCAGAGAATCGATTGTGCTGAAAAATGCCTGCTGTATTATGCAGATTCAAGATACAGCGGCGCTGTTATGAATATTTCCATATCTGGAGCCCTGGTACATTTCTCCGCCCCCCCCGGCGGCATCATGCCGGGAGATACATGCAGCTTAATATTAAGCACTGACCCGGCAGCTTTCTCTTGCAGGTACAAGGGGCGGATCGCACGCGTCAATCCCGTAGGGGTAGGAGTAGAAATTCTTGAACACGAATTTTGAGAAAACAGCACCAAGACTGTTTCTCATGCCGGGGCGATTCATCACTTACCGCTTCAGTAAACCCATTGTTTTATGGCATCCGCCACAATTTGCCGGACGACCTTCATTGTGCAACTTGTGGCAATTAATGCAATGTTTATGGGCCCACTCTTTACCAAACCCGTTAATTTTGCCGATTTGTTCTTCATGACATATGGTACAGGTACCGACTTTTTCCGTCTGATGCCCCTTATGGTCGAATTCCACGCCATGTTTGAACATGAGAATATCTGCAGAAAATGAGGTGGCTGCAAACAGCGCCAGCACGATGACAATCATTCTTTTCATAGCTTTCCTCCAAACAGAAAAACCGGATAATCTCCGGACTCGTATCAATTCGAGACCTTATAGAGACTATTCCTATGAATTCCATTGTAGTTAATAACGTCAATACTCACGCAGTCTGCCCGGATTTACAGTATTTACAAACCGGTGCGTGCCACTTGATCAACTCCCCGCACTTCGAACACTTTTTGAAAACCCCCTCGACCTCACGCAACGGTCTGGCAAAATAGAGGGGCAGAAGCAGCGGCGGCAGCAGGGCACAGAGCAGGCACCAGACTGCAACCCTCCGTCCCCTGTCGGCTGCCATGAAGCCGCCGGCAATGCCTGCAGCAAGAAGAACCAGAAACAAGAAAAAAGCCGGTTTGACATAGCCAGGCATTGCAGTCCCCTTTCAGGTGAAATGTTTCCAGCCGCAGTTTCTCAGATACCTACCGAACGTGATGACCGAAACGCTGAAGTTTACCGGGGAACGGTCAAGGAAGGGTTGACCGGTTTCACCATGAGAGCAGGCTGTTGGCCTCATTAAGAACTCTGTGCGAGTGGTCAACGGGACCATGTTACCCTGACGGGTGACTCGGCATGGCTCCAGATAAATTGAAGCTGTCCTCCATGCGATTTAAAAACCTCCCGGCCTATTTTCTGAGCCAGCTTTACATCAGTGGTTGTAATGGTGACGCCATCCTTCTCCGCACAAATATCCATTATCCTGCCGAGCGGATTCTTCGTGACTGCGTCCTGGGCCGTGTTATTTATCAGATTGTGAATCTCGCTCTCGTGGGTTGCGAAGAACTCTCCACTCATGGAAACGATACCCGCCGGATTCCGGTCGGCAATCCGGCGACAGGCCGGGCAGACAAGCTCGTGTCCTTCGTGCTGACCGGAAAGACTTTCTTCGCGGTACCAGCGTTTGTTGCGGTACACGACGCCGCATGAGCAATAAGTTGTCCCCTTGACTCCACCCTTTTCCTGATATGCGTCCAAGCTGCGTGGAGTACGTTGCCCTTTTTCTCCGGTTCTCCTGTTTTCGGTAACCATTGTTTAGTTCCTCCCCTGTTATTTTATGGTACCAGGACTCCCGTCCCCCTGATCCTGCCTGCCCGCAACGCTGCCAGCGCCTCGTTGGCATGTTCCAGCGGAAAGACCTCTACCGTGGTCACTACCGGAATCCGCGGGGCCAATTCCAGAAACTCTTCACCGTCGAGTCGGGTCAGATTGGCCACTGAAACAAGCTTTCGCTCGCCCCACAAAAGTTCATACGGAAAGCCGGGGATCGGGCTCATATGAATGCCGCCGCAGATCACCACGCCCCCTTTGCCGACCGCGCGGAGCGCCAGAGGCACCAATTCACCGGCCGGAGCGAAAATGATGGCAGCATCCAGTTCGATCGGGGGCCGTTCCGTTGACACTCCAGCCCAGCAGGCTCCCATCTCCCGTGCAAAGCGCTGCCCGGCCTCATCCCCTTGACGGGTAAAAGCGTAGACCTTCCGGCCTTCCCAGAGCGCTATCTGGGAAACAATATGTGCCGCCGCGCCGAAACCATATATTCCCAGACTTTTTCCGTCCCCGGCCATACGCAGCGAACGGTAGCCGATCAGCCCGGCGCACAGCAGAGGAGCGGCCTGGGTGGCGGGATAGCCATCCGGGATACTGAAGCAGAAGCCGGCGTTTGCAGTGCAGTATTCCGCAAAACCGCCGTTACGCTGGTAGCCGGTGAACACGGCCAGATCACAGAGGTTCTCCCGGCCGGACAGGCAGTACCTGCATGTGCCGCACGTTCCTCCCAGCCACGGCACCCCCACCAGATCACCCGGATTGAAGCCCGGCACGCCCTTCCCTACCGCCTCCACCACACCAACGATCTGATGCCCCGGTATCAGAGGAAGCCACGGCTCGCTCAACTCCCCGTCCACAACATGCAGGTCAGTGCGACAGATGCCGCAGGCCTGTACCTTGAGCAGCAGCTCCCCGTCACCGGCGACAGGAATCGGCAGCTTCATCGGCTTGAGCCGTTCACCAGTGCGCTCCAGCACCATCGCATGCATAAATGACTCATGGATCATGTTTGCCGCCTATTCAACGGCTATTTTTCGCACCTTCTGCTTCTCGGCATCACTCTTCGGCATCCTGATTTCCAACACTCCGTCCTTGAATGAGGCGCGGGTTTTGTCGATCTTGATTTCAACCGGCAGGCGCAGCTTCCGACTGAACGATCCGAAGGAACGCTCGACCCGGTAATAATCCTTCCGTTCAGTCCGCTCTTCAGATTTTTTCTCCCCGGAGATGGTAACAACATCACCCGAGAAATCGATACTGATCTCGTCTTTTTTCATGCCCGGAATCTCAGCTTTGATGATGAGATCATTCCCCTCTTCAAACATATCGACAGAAGTCGATACATCGGTAAAATCCGGAAATTTGAGGCGAGTCATCCATGATGGTGCGAAGAAACGTCGCTGAAAAAAATCATCCAACATATGTTCCATCTCCTCGAACCGAGTTGGATATTTCTGCAACTCATTCCTGTGCTCGCCACTTGATTTTTTTACGGCTATTTCCTGTTTGTCATCTGCCATGGGTAATCCTCCTTTTTTTGAAAGTCATAAAGCAACTGGTCACTATCCCGCCTTGATCTCGATCCTGCGAGGTTTAGCCGCCTCTGCCACGGGAACCTTCAGGGTCAGGACGCCGTTACTGAATTCGGCCTTTGCCTTCTCGTGGTCCAGACTTTCCGGTATTGAAAACTGGCGGTAATAGTGAGCACACTCGAATTCCGTGTATATGGATCGCCCCGGCATACTGCGTGATGCCGGAGCGTTCAAGGTCAGAATGCCCTTATCGACATTGACATCCATGGTGCCTTTTGCTGCTCCGGGGATATCTGCGACCAAGGTCAGCCCATTCTCTGTCTCGATGATATCCACCGCCGGTTTGATGTATCGTTCGCTGTCCCTCGTTTCTTCACGGGCTTTGACGTTTTTTTCGTCGTCTCTTTTGGCTACGCTTATGTCTGCCATGATACGTTCTCCTTTCAGCATGGATCGGTTTAGTAGGTCAGAAAATAATTTCTGCGTTTTTTAGTATGTTAAAAATTATTATTTTGCAGGAATGATTCTGTGAATGTGCTTATCCCGTTTTTACCGGGGCTTGATTTCAATCTTCCTGGGTATGGCGTGTTCGGCCTTGCCAAGGGTAATCTGCATGATGCCATCTTTGCACTCGGCTTTGATCTTGTCGGAGTCGATATCAACCGGCAGTTCCAGCGTTCGGGAAAATTTGCCGGTACCCAGTTCACAGCGATGCACAATCTGTCCCTCCTGCTCCTCAAATGGTTTCCGTTCTCCACTGATGGTTATGCTGTTTCTCACCACCGTGAGGTCGATGTTTTTTGGATCAACACCGGGCAAGAGTGCGTCGACATACAGGTTTC
>VFJM01000204.1 GCA_009886055.1 Geobacter sp.
ATCCTGCGCCGTGCCCAAGGCGCGCGAACCGAAAAAACGCACCGACTCAATAGGAATGGCACGTTCCGCGCACAGTTCGTGCACTACTTTTTCGATATCGACTAGCAATTGCGTAGCCATTCGTACACCTCCCTGCAACGACCCATAATCTCGACTGTCCGCTTTCGCGGGTACTGAGCCAAAAGCTTGTCGAGTTCATCAGGATAACGCGTCGGAACACTTACCTCATTCAGCATTTCCAGAAACTCAGCATGCTGCTCTGGAATATCGCACTCGACTCTTTCAAGCAGAAAAACAAGATCGTGACTCTTCGGCGGGATATCGCCCCGCTTGGCCAACAACCCTTTCAAGGCTTTCTCCAGGCAGAGATGACACATGAAGATGGAATAGATATAGCGGCGACTGCGGAACATCGCCTCCGCCGTACCCAGGTCATAATCCGCCTGCTTGAACCACTCTTCAGTTTGTCCGGCCATTCGATTCCCTTGCTTTGGAAGAGATATACAAATTCGGGATGATTAAAATTACTTGTATATAACACGGTTAAGCTTTTGCAGCATTACGTTTTCCCTCCAGGGCCTTTCTGGCGGCATTATTGAGAAGTGCGCAGGCGTCGGAAAGCTCAAGAGCCACTTGTAAACGCTCCCCTGGTGTTTTTTTCATGATCTCGTCACGCTGCTCATCACGGTTTTTTTTCATCAAAGAAGAATGTCCCATTATGTGTGCCTCCAGCATGGCTTGTGTATGGCATTGTCAGGGGGGGACGAGGCCCCCTCGGGGTCACAGAAAACCGGGACAGTTTTATTACTCCACTACACCAACTCCGGCCTTTGCTCCTTTAACCATGCTTCCACATCCCGCAGCAGAACCCTTGCCTCTAAAATACACTGTTCCATCGATGTTTCGTCGATCCAGCCTCCGGAATAATCCGTCAGGTTCCGCTTTCGCCGCAGCACATCGAGAACTGCCATCCTTTCGGTTGGCAGACCTACGGTCTGCGGCAGTGATTGAATCACGGTCATATGATGTCCCGGCCTACTCGTATCGGGCCTGAAACCGTTCGCCATCATTGCGGCGAGGGCAAGCTGCATGACTGCCTTGTAAGCGCTGTCAAAGCGGGTCTCGCAGCTGATCACTTCCACGTCGGCATCGGAAAGATTACGCCGGGCAGCGTCAAGCAGCCGCTGCACCTCTTCACGGCTGGTTACGTGGTTTTTTAGCTGCCCGATTTTCTCCAGGTTACGCAGGTTTTCCAAGGTCATGTTCATCGCCTATGAGAAAGAGTTTCGGTTCGCTCATGATTCGGGAAACAAACTGTTCGCCGACATTCAGCTTGGATATGAATTGCTCGTACGACATGACAACCGGATTGATTTCGCGGCCAAGCTGAAGGCGCATATCTGCCAGGGCCATAACGACCTCGGTAAAGGAGGCCGACCCGACAACACAGACGTCCACATCGCTGGCAACATGCTCCTCTCCTTTTGCCACGGAGCCGAAAACAAACGCACATTTCATATTATTGGCCAGCGGCAGCAGAGCTGTACGGATGATATCCGCCAAGCCGCTTGTTTTGCGGAAGATCCCGGCCAGTTCGTTAAAAATCGGGCAAATCGGGTTGGCCTGATAGCGAACCTGATTGCCAACTGCATGTCGCGCGAGGAGACCGGCATCAGCAAGAAGCTTGAGCTCCCGGTGCAGCGATCCTGGCGGTACTGCAGTCAAACGGGAGATTTCCCTGACATGAAAATTCTCGTCGGGACGCAACAGCAAAAGAGCCAACACTCGTCGCCGGTAGTCGCTGAAAAGGGTTTCTGCAAGACCTGAAGGTTTCATACGATCTTTTTCCGCTTGTGTTCTCATATTAGCTTCGTTTGTAATATATCTGAGAACAGTTTTCAACCATTTTTATAGCGTCATAGTGCGTATTCTTTGGGTAAGGTTTCCAAGTTGGTAAGTTGAGGAAAAAAGCGATGGCGGGTCAGGTAAACAAGAATCCCGAATCATGGAGAAATCACCTTGAGTTCCTGCGTAATACGGTCAATCAGATAAGGGCTGACGGCCTGTTCGGTCAACAGATCTATCTTAACCCCCAGCAGTTCGGACAGTTCACGTTCGATACGAATCATCCCAAGAAGGCTCTTCTGGTCTTTGAACCAGACCATGAGATCGAGATCGCTGTCTGCACGCGCCTCGTTACGGGCATACGAACCGAAAATTCCGACTTTTTCAGCACCATGCTGGCGCATGTAGCTGATAATCCTGTCATCATATGGTGTAACCTGTGCCATAATTTATATCCTCCGCCGATAGAAACAGCGCATTCGGGACGATTAAAATTACCTGTGTATAACATGGTCAGGCAGGGTAACGGAAGGGATTTTGCGTGGAGTGATGAAACGTTTCAGCGCCGGTTTGTCTCCTGTAAAGTCGGACTCGCCTGGTTGCTCATTTCCAAACCGTCGTTTACAGGGCCAATTACAGCCTTACGAATTAAACTCATGATGGTACATCATCACCAGCCTGGCCCGGTTTTCCAGGCAGAGCGGACATAGTTCCCCCGCATCCTTCCATACCTCACCGGCAAGCCATTCACCCGCCTCGGCATACTCGGATTGTACCGCATTCTCGTCATATTCCTTCTTGCACATCGTACAGTTCTTCATACTGTTTCACCCTCTCCGGCAAGCGCCCGCTCATACTCACGCCGCAGCGTGGCGTTCTCCGCCGTGCCGATTATGCTCCAGGGGAGGAGCTCCTCTCCGGCGATCGTACGCTCTACATACCAATCCGTATCGATTCCGCATGATCTGGCGGCTTTTTTGAGATTCGCCCCCCCGGCCATTTCGGCCAGCATCGGAGACAATCGTCGATCGCCGCGCGACAGGAGTGCCTGCAGATAGGACTCGCGCAGACTTTCGACCTTCAGCTTGACATTGGACAGGCGGCGCAGGCGAGACTCCAGCAGTTTAACCTTATGCTCCAGCGAGTGGAGCGGTTCCATGCCGCACCACTGAAAGGGGGTGAACGGCTTGGGAATGAAGGGGTTGACCGACACGGTGATTTCTCCCAGCCTTTTGTTGGCGCGCCCACGCTCGATGACCCGCTCGCGGATCGTTTCGACCAGGCGGACCATTTCGTCAAGATCCGCATCCGTTTCACCCGGCAGACCTATGATGAAGTACAGCTTCAGATTGAGGATATCGCGGGCGATCAGCATCTCGCAGGCGTCCATGATCTGAGCCTCGGTCAGGTTTTTGCGCATCAGGTCACGTATGCGCTGCGACCCCCCCTCCGGAGCCAGCGATATCGTTTTGTGACCGCTGGCAATCAGCGCATCCAGCATGTCGGCATCAATCCGGTCGATGCGCAATGATGAAACCGAGACCTTGGCACCCTTTTCAACTATATACCGGCAGAGCCGGCCGATTTCGGCATAATCGGACACAGCCGCGCCGACCAGCCCGACCTTGCTGCGGTGGACAAGCCCCTGGTCGATCAGGGCGACAACGTTATCGAAGGGTTGCTGGCGAAATGCACCGTAGATAAACCCCGAGCTGCAGAAACGGCAGCCGCGCGGACAGCCCCGGCTGACTTCAACCAGAAACATGTCTCCGAACTCGGTCAATTCGGTCAGAATCTGAGACGCGGAGGGTTCGTGCTGTTCCAGGCAGACCGGTACACGCGTAACCGGCAACGGGGCACCCGCTTCGACATCGTACCCGGCCAGCGTGCCCCCATGATAGAGGGGGTGATAAAGGGCGGGAATGTAGACGCCGGGAATCGCAGAGAGGGCCTGAAGCAGACCGCGCCTGCCGTTATCAACAGGGGAGAGAAGCGTATTTACCATGCCGGGGATGATATCCTCACCTTCACCGATACAGATGGCGTCAATGAAATCGGCGACCGGTTCGGGGTTGATAAAGAAGGCGGCGCCGCCGGCGATGACCAGCGGGTCGGACTGGCTGCGCGCGCTGGAGTAGAGCGGAATACGCGCCAGGTTGAGGATCAGGGGGATATTCAGGTAGTCAGGTTCAAACGAAGTGGAAAAGGCGATCAGATCGAAATCAGCCAGAGGGGTTGAACTCTCCAGCGAGAGCAGCGGCGTTCCGCTGCGGCGGTACTCTTCCAGCTCCTCACGATCGGGAAGGAAGCCCCGTTCGCAGCGTATGCCGGTTGAGCCGGCCAGAAGCGCATACACCGTCTGAAAACCAAGGCTGCTCATGCCGGTCTGATAGCGGCTTGGGGAGACGAGACAGATGGAAAGCTGCCCTACCCGTCCGTGTGGATGAAGGTGGGTCTCCGCCTGGAGCAAGGTGCGATGATGGGAACGGATATCCCTGCTCATGTGTGAAGATCCGGGAAAAAGACGGGGGGCTCAAAATACAAACGCCGCAGGAGCGGCGTTTGTATGATCATATCCAGAAGAGAGTGCATACTCTCAGGCTTTTGAAAGCGAAACGTACTGCGGAAACGAAGCAGATCCGGTCAGAGTGTTTATGCCTGCGTCACTGAAATGCGCCGGCACAAACAGTGCGCCGCGCTGGAGCTGCTCTGACAGCCGTGCTTTCAGCGAGACAACGCCGGTATCCGAAGTAATTGCAAGGGAATCTCCATCTCTTACACCGATTGAAGCGGCATCCTCACAGGAAAGCTCGACATATGCTTCACCCGCCACCAGCAGATTGTTCTCCGACCTGGTCGTCATCGAACCATTATGGTGGAGCACCGGACCGACCGTCAGAGCATACGGTCGTGAGGCCGGGGGTATCGCACGCGGCGCCAGCGGAGCGCACACGAAAGTTGTCGTACGGGTTTTAACCCGTCCCATCCGGCAGCCATCGTGATCACAGACTTCACTGTAGAGGCCGGTCAGAGTTGTGATTTCACGATGCAGGGCATCAAGCGTCTGCGTAACGCCGGGGGCTTTCGATGAAATAAGGTTGTGCAATGACTGAAGAATATCGGCATCACTGCGGGCATCTCCAGCCGGTTTGATTGCGGCGGCGAAACATTGTACCCGATTGTCGACCGAAGTGAACGAACCGGCTTTTTCGGCAGCGGTTGCGGCCGGGAGCACAATGTGCGCAAGTTTGGCCGTATCCGTCAGGAAGAGATCCTGAACCACCAGCAGCTCCAACCTCTGCAGCGCCTTCATGACGCGCGTGCGATTCGGCATAAAATGGAGCGGGTCGCTCCCCATGACGTACAGTGCCTTGATCTGTCCAGACTCAATTGCATCAACTATCTGAAACAGGTCTTTGCCTGGAATTACGGGTACGGAAGCGCTCCAGGCAGCGCCGAATGTTGCGGCGGCGTGCTCGTAGAGGTGATACCCGGGGAGGTACTCAGGGCAGACCCCCATGTCCAGCATTCCCTGGGTATTATTTTTTTCATCCAGCGGATAAATCCCGGCCCCTCCCTCTGCGACAGCGCCGGTCAGCAGCGCCAGATCTATCGTTCCTGCGACGGCGTTCCTGCTGTCGGCCGAGCGAATGACATCAGCGCCATAGATCACTGCGGTGCGGCCACCTGAACAGATCAGAGAGGCCGCTTCGCGATACCGGGCCTCGGAGACCCCCGAGATTTCACAGATGCGCTCGAACGAAAGGGCGTCAAGCGATGACGTAAGACCCTCCAGCTCCGCCACGTTCCCCGCAGCAGCAAGCCCTTCAGCCAGCACGGCCTTGTTAAGACCGGCAACCAGCCAGGCTTCGCTGCCGGGACGACACTGCAGGAACGCATTGGCAAATTTGTTCATCGAGCTGGCGCGGCTCCCTGCCAACACCAGTTTGGCATCGTTTTTCGTAGCAGCCTGAATAGCGCGATAGGCATATCCGGCTGATTCGGCCTTGAGATCGGCGCCGATCACAACAATTGCGGTGGCCTTTTCGATGGCATCCATACCGGAGGTTCCGCCACTGTAGCCGAGCATTTCCCACTGGGTCACCTGAGACGGGAGATACCCGAGACGGGCTTCGGAGTCGATATTGTTGCTCCCGAGCGCCCCGCGCAGGAACTTCTGGAAGAGATAACTTTCTTCGTTGGTCACCCGTGGCGAGCCGATACCGGCAATGGCGTCCCCCCCTGAGACGGTGGCCACATCCTTGAGCCCTGCGGCAGCAGCACCCAGCGCCTGGTCCCAGGAGGTTTTTATCAACCCGCCGGAGCCATCTTTGATCAAGGGTGATGTTATGCGTGCCGGTGCGTTGAAAGCGGCATAGCCGAAACGGCCATTGATGCAGAGATTGCCGCGATTGTAGCCGTCATCGGTACTGGTCACCCGTTCAACCCGGCCATTCCTGGCATGGTATTCGATCTCGCAACCGGACGCACAGAACGCACAGACACTTGGGCTCACGTCAAACGCCCAGGGACGACCCCGGAACTTGAAAGGCTTGCTGATCAGGGTTCCGGTCGGACAGGCACCGATGCAGTTGCCGCAGAAATCGCAGTCGAGCGGCTCGCGGGAAATAGTGTCGACAATCGTATTGTCGCCGCGATCGACAACCTCGATCGCCTCACGCCCGACTATTTCACGGCAGACCTTGACACATCGTTCACAGAGAATACAGCGGTTCGGGTCACTCTCAAGCAGTTTCCAGTCATAACGGATCGGCAGGCGCACCAGATCGGCTCCGTAGCTGTTTTTATCAACCTTGAGGGAGTAGCAGCTGTCCTGCAGTTCACACTCTCCTCCGGCGTCGCAGATCGGGCAGTCGAGCGGATGATTGACGAGCATCAATTCCAGCGTCTTTTTGCGGGTCTGTTCCAGCGCTGGAGTGGATGTGGTCACAGAGATCCCCTCTTTGACCAGCGTATTACAGGCGGTCATAGGACGCTCAACACCCGCAATATCAACGATGCATATCCGGCAGGCACCGGTCGTTGAAACCTTTTTCAGCCAACAGAGCGTCGGAATTGTAATCCCCAGTTCTGCCGCGGCATCAAGGATGGTCGTCCCTTTGGGAACCTGAATCTCTTTACCGTCAATCGTCAACGTTACCATATCTATTTCTCTCCAGGCGTTTTAAGCTGTTAAATTCAAACCACGACCATTGCCATCCGGTAACAGCGCAGACAGCGGTCAGCTTCGGCCTGTGCCGTGCTGTCGCTGAAGCCGAGTTCTACCTCACGGTAATTCCCCCGTGCGGCCCGAGCACGGCCGTGAATCTCTTTCTGGTTGGCTCTGGCTGCGGAATCGAGCCAGGGGACCTGTTCACCCTTGTCATAGACACCCAGATAGGTCAGCACATCATCGAAGATGTCCTGCTCACTCAGATAGGCCTCTCCCTCTTCAAGCCAGCGCTGAATGACAGTTGCCGCCCGATGGGCATTGCCGACACAGGCAACAACCGTCAGCGGACCGATTTCGGCATCCCCCCCCGCAAACACACCCTCACAGTCGGTCATCAGTGTACGCGACAGCGGGTTGCCCATGCTGTCCTTCAGATCTTTGCCCGCGGCATCTTTGAGCGGCAGATACTTCGTCACGACCGTATTCCATTTGGTGATATCGATACCCATATCAGGAGGGATGAAACTCAGGTCCATATCCTGGCCGATGGCCGGAATAACCGTATCGCACTCGATGACGAACTCACTACCCGGCATCGGCTCGGGACGGCGACGACCCGAAGCATCCGGCTCCCCGAGCGCCATCCGTACGCACTCGACACCGGTAACCTCATCATTCTCGTTGGCGATAACCCTCGTGGGGAGTACCTGGAATTCAAACTGGACACCCTCTTCGTCGGCCCCGTCAACTTCCCAGACATCAGCCGGCATCTCTTTGCGTGAACGACGATACACGAGACACGACAACTCGGCCCCCTCGCGCAGAGCGACCCGAACGCAGTCGATGGCGGTATTTCCACCCCCGACGACTACAACCTTTTTTCCCATTCCGGTCGGTCTCCCCAGGTAGGCATCGCGCAGAAAATTGATGCCGCCGGTCAGAAAACCTTTGTACCCTTTCTCTTCGCCCGCCACCCCCATCGGTTTCGAGGTATGGGCGCCGGGAGCAATAAATACGGCCGCATGTTTCTGCTTCAGTTCCGGCAGAGTGATATCCGTGCCGACCCGGCAGTTATAGACGATCTCCACCCCGACCGACTGGATGATATCGATATCGCGCTGCAAAATGGCGCGCGGCATGCGGTAGGCAGGTATGCCGACCGCGACCATGCCACCGCCGAATCCCTCGGGGAGCGCCTCATAAATCGTGCAGGGATACCCTTCAAGCGCAAGGTAATACGCTGCGGCCAGGCCGGCAGGTCCGGCGCCGACAATGCCGACGCTCTTCTCTTTTTTCGCTTTGGGGGCCAGCGGAGGGTTCACATTGTGGAGCCGCTCGTAATCGGAGGCGGTCCGCTTCAGTACCATGATATTGATGGCGTCATCGACGTTTTTGCGGCGGCAGGCGCTCTCGCATGGATGAGGGCAAACACGCCCGCAGACTGCTGCCAGAGGCATATTTTCCCGGATGGTTGCCAGCGAAAGACCCATCTGATAATTTTTGATCGCCTCGATATATTTGGGGATATCGATATGTGACGGACACTTGTCCATACAGGGGGCGGTGATTTTGTGAATGTAGCGCGCGGCGGGTTCCTTCGGGCGGCAAACAGGATTCAGGTATGCCTGAAAATCAGAACGATAGTGCTTCACCGCATCAAAGACCGGCACGGTCGCACTCTGACAGAGAGTGCATTTGCAGTTTTTCAGCAGTTCCGCCAGATCTTCAACCTTGTCCAGATCGGCATTGCTCGCCTTGCCGGCCAGCACGTTCTGGAACAGATCCATCAGTACCTTGGTCCCCTTCTTGCCCGGCGTACATTTCCCGCAACAGTAGAGTGTCTGAACCCGCTTCATGTATTCAGCGGTCATGGCCGGAACATCGACATCCTTGTCGAAGATGATAAGCCCATCCCATCCCATAAACGCGCGCAGCGGGCGCTGGCCATCAAATGAGACCGGCAAACGGTAGCTGACCGCCTGCGGTTCCCCGAAAACATTCCTGTTATCGACTGTAGTTCCGCCCCACGTGGAAAAAACGACCTGTGTCACAAAAACCTCCACCAACCAACCCTTGCAACAGAGTTAAGTACCCGCAATTATTAGATAAAATCTATTTCTGGAATTGTATACAGTATGCATGATTATCACAATAACACCTTATAAATCAAGGAAAAAACAGCCGGATATATCTCTGCATCTCCAACCGGTTTTACCTTTAAGTCGACATATGCTATAGAGTATGATGATGTTTCCGATCCTCATTAACAGGAGATCAAAGCATATGGTTGATTGTATTAATCTTGATGAGGCATTCCGCTCTCTCTTTGAAACCAACATGGGAATAAAACGGGGGGAACGGGTGCTGGTTTTCAGCGACATCATCCGCCCTGACGAGACCCCTTCTGCGTCCGATCTCGACCGGCGGACGCGACTTAACGCTACGGCACGGGCAGCGGCCGGATTCGCTGAAAGGATCTATGGCAACGCCGGTTTTGTGGAATTCCCCGCCACCCCCGCTTCGGGTGTCGAGCCGCCAGTTGAACTCTGGCTTGCGACCTTCGGCGACAGTATCATTGCGGCATTGAAATCAGGGGGGTTGCTGGCAAAACTGCTCGCCAAGACGGCCGCGACAGACGAGATCTCCCGCGCCAGAGAAATTGTCCTGGCGCAGAGTGAGGATGTTGCCGGGATCATCATCGCCCTCTCCAACAACTCCACCAGCCACACCCGCTACCGTGCGCTCGCCTGTGCAGCCGCATGCCGGTTTGCCAGCCTGCCGCATTTCGACCCTGACATGTTCCACACGTCCATGACCGTAGACTGGAGCGCCCTGGCCGCCCGGACCGCCCGACTTGCGGAAGCGGTCAACAGAGCCGAATGGATCCGCGTTACCACCCCTAACGGCACCGATATGAACATCTGCAAGCAGGGGCGACACGCCGGAGTGGACGACGGAGTGCTGACAGCACCGGGAAGCTTCGGCAACCTGCCTGCCGGCGAGGCCTATCTGGCGCCGCTGGAGGGCGAGAGCCACGGGACGATGGTGATCGAATGGGGCCCTACCCGGAAGCTTGACGAGCCGCTGCGCCTGACGGTCGAAAACGGCGTGGTTGTCCGTAGTGAGGGAAATGACCCCCACCGCGCCAGACTGGAGGCCAGATTTGCCGAAAACGCCGCCTGCCGCAACATAGCCGAACTTGGCATCGGCACCAACGACAAGGCCAGCCGCCCTGACAACGTGCTGGAGGCGGAGAAGATCCTCGGCACTATCCACATCGCCCTGGGCGACAATACCGG
>VFJM01000155.1 GCA_009886055.1 Geobacter sp.
CCCATACCGCCCCTGTTGGAGGCAATGGCATTCTGGATTGCAGAAACCGTCGAGCCTCGTTTGCTCGTCCCATGACATCCGGCACAGTTTGCGGTGTACAGTGCGGCTCCGTCAAGTACCGGTGCAGGAGCGGTTGTCGTGGCAGTAACCTGTGCAGAGGCTGCACTTTCTCCGGCAGTGTTAACCGCAGTAACGATGTAATAGTAGGCGGCGCCGGCGGTAAGGCCGGTCTGGATGTAGGGGCTCACGGCATTGGTGATTATTGCGCCGCTTGTTTTCGTTACCCCTGTGGCTGTTGCGTAATAAATGTTATACGACGTTGCGCCGGATACCACCGGCCAGGCGAGAGTCACCTGATTGGCGCCACCGGTTGCTGTAACGCTTGTCGGTGTTGCAGGAACGGCAGGAGGTGCTGCGTTGGTGGTCGCAGCGACCTGAGTTGAAGCGGCGCTCTCGCCGACGCTGTTGGCTGCCGTAACGATGAAGTAGTAGGTGGTGCCGGCGGAAAGTCCGGTCTTGATGTAGGGGCTGGTTACACCGGCGACTTTCGTTCCGCTGGTTTTGGTTACGCCGGTTGTCGTTGACCAGTAAACGTTATACGAGGCTGCCCCTGAAACTGCAGGCCAGGTGATGGTTGCCTGGTTGGCGCCGCCGGCAGCAGTGACACCGGTCGGAGCCGTGGGTGCAGTCGGGCTCGGGACGGCGGTAAGGGTGGTTGCCGCAACCTGGGCAGAAACTGCACCTTCACCGGTGCCGTTTACGCCCGTAACGATGTAGTAGTAAGTGGTGCCTGCAGCCAGCCCGGTCAGTACCGCAGGATTGGTGGCGTTGGTAATCTTGGTGCCGTTTGCCATCGATACACCGCTGGTGGTTGCATAATACACATTATACGACGTAGCTGAGCTGACAGCATCCCAGGAGAGTGTTGCCTGGTTGGTGCCGCCGGTGGCAATCACACCGGTTGGTGCGGCCGGGACCGTCGGGACCGGCGGAGTTGAAGCTGTGCCTGCCGAGGCCTGGGCCGACGCTGCGCTTTCGCCGGCACTGTTAAAGGCAGTCACGACGTAAAAGTAGCTGGTTCCGGCAGCAAGACCGGTCTGGATGTAGGGGCTGGAAATCGAGGCAATCTTTGTGCCGCTGGTTTTTGTCACACCCGACGTGGTTGCAAAATACACATTATACGAGGTTGCATTGCTTACGGAGGTCCAGGAAAGTGTCACCTGCCCTGTGCCTCCAACGGCGGTCAGAGCGGTCGGAGCTGCGGGAGCGGTTGCGGTCGGCGGCATAGCGCCGCCATCGAATATCCCGTTGGCGATGTTGCTGACTTTGCCGGAGAAAATTACTGCTCCGGTTTTGGCATTGATAATTGACAGAGTCCCGTTCAATACAGTGATTTGCACATGGTCGAACATGTCGTCCAGGCCAAGATGATTGGCAATGTAAAGGGACGTAATCGGGTTAGTGTTCTCTGCGCTGTACTGCATGAGGAGCGGCTGCAGTTTGTTCAGTAAAATTAAGACCGTCTGCGCAATATTAGTCCCTATTTTGTGATTATGTTCGGAATCCGCTTTATCAAAAACATCTGACGGATTATCATCGCCAGCAGCACTGGCTACAATTACATTGGAGAGCGGGTTTATGTTGGCGGTGCCCGATCTCTCGGCAAACGAATGCAACGTATGCTCTGTCCCGTTGGCGCTTCCTTTTGCCTGCAGCACATAGGGCGATTTCATGCCGGTGACATCAATGGCAAAGGAGCCATCACTGCCGATGACCGTTGATTTAAGCTGCGGGGGGGTGGATGAATCCTTCAGGCTTACCTGTCCTGACAGCGGGGAGCCGACAGCGGCAGTGCCGCTCACGACCTCTTTCGAGACCCCTCCGGAGCTTCCGCCACCACCGCAACCGGCAAGCATAAGGCCAAGAGTCATCAGCGAAAGAACGGTTACTGCTGCAATAGATTTTTTCACGAGTTTTTTCATTGCATCCCCTTTCAAAGTCATTCTGAATTTGTGGCATTCGTTCTTCGTGGTACTTTCTGTCATGTGGTCTCCTCTTCCACCGGCTTCACAGAAACAGGTCTGCAACCGGTCGATGTCTTTGCGATCACATCCCATTGCCCATCAAGGGATGATTCGCGGTCGTTCACGTTGAGCAGATTTCTGTGGTTTCCGGAAATGGGCGCAAAAAAGCCGGGTCACCGAAATCTCGTGATATTTCGGCAACCCGGCTGTCTACTGGAGACCCTATAGGCTTTCCGCCCCACCCTCGCGGATGGTTTAGTATTATCGTGTACCACCACCTGATTTACACCGCACTCCAGCACCTGAAGACTGACGGTATAAAAGTTCGCCTTACCAGTCGCTACAACTGGGTCGTGATGGGTCACCTCCTGGACCTGATAAACGGGATAACTTCTAACGTACCAATTCGTATTTTGAACACAAAAAAGCCGGGGCTTCGTATCGTGTTCGCGATATTTCGGCGACCCGGCTGTCTCGTTGAGACCCTTAGGTTTTCCGTCCTATCCTCGCGGATAGTTTAGTATTGTCGTGTATCTAATTAACAGCCATGTTTGTTTATTATTTTTGTGAACATTATACCCGCCGGAAATTTAAATCAAGCAAAAAAACCCCCGGCAAAAAAAACAAGCCTGTAAGATACCGTATTTTAAGGTACTTATATCTTAAAAACAATTCGCTGACGGGAGTGATCAATGCCCATGTCCAGACGATCACCACACTCAACCATGAAGAATATTCTCCCCCGATTGTAGAATAATCAACAACAGACCAGCTGCCTCATAAAATACTTGCACGATTTCAGCCGTTTGCAAACTGGCACGACATCTGCTTCATCTGGTCAGTCATATTTCACCATCAAAGGAGACACAACCAATGAAAAAAACAATCGTAGTGACAGCAGCGATTCTCGCCCTTTCATCCCCTCTTGCCGTTTTTGCCGTGGATCACAGCGGCCATGCATCGGAGCATAAAACCACTGCAGCCCACGAAGAGGTTGTTGACGGTGTCAAGGCCACTTTCAGTGTTCAGACCATGGCCGATGCCATGAAGGAGATGGGGATGGAGTTGCCAAAAGGGGTGAAGGAGACCCACCATATTTCGGTGACTTTCAAGGATGCCAAAAGCGGCAAGGCTCTGACCGAGGGGACTGTGGCTATCAAGGTACAGAACCCCGACAAAAGCACGCAATCCAAGGATTTAATCGGGATGCACGGGCATTTCGGCGCTGATTTTGAATTTTCCAAAAACGGTAACTATGGTGTCATGTGCAAGTTTCAGCTGAAGGACGGTAAAACACGTCAGGCCAAATTCTGGTATCCGGTAAAGAGCGGGAAATGAAAACTAAAACCATAAACATTGTAATAGTTGTTGTCATGGTAACACTCCTGTCACTTCTCGCCTTTTACGTCAGGATCGGGGCAACCGCCGATTCGATTGTGGTTCTGAGAACGACCGGCATGACCTGTGGCAGCTGCTCAAGCAAGATCACCGCTGCTCTTCAGGGTGTTAAAGGGGTGGCGGTCACCGAGGTGGATGTTGAAGGAGGGTGGGTCATAGTCGGGTATGATACAAAGACGGTGAAGCCGGCGGCGCTGGCCGAGACGGTTAATGATACCGGTTTCGTCAGCGGCGTCCATCAGATACTTACGCCGGAGCAATTCAAACAGATAACCGGCAGGGATATGGGCAAAAAAACCGCTTCGTCTTCGGGCTGTTGTGCTGCCAAGGGCGGCGGCTGCGGCGGCAATAAACCAAACTAACAAAGGAGATTGGAATGGCAACAATTCGAACGAAACAGGCTGTATTAGCAGGAGTTATTGCGGTGGTGCTGGCGGTTGGCGCCGTCAGTGTATTTGCTTTCTCGCTGGGCAAGTATGAAAAGGTGACTGTTAGCAACGGGGCAGTCAATCTGCCGGTAGCAAAACTGACCGACGGCAAGGCCCACTTTTATAAATTTGGAGATGGCGGCAAGGAGATAACCTTCTTTGCAGTCAAGTCGGCAGACGGCAGTGTAAAAACCGCCTTTGATGCCTGTGATGCCTGCTATAAATCAAAAAAGGGGTATGAGCAGCAGGGAGACAAGATGAACTGTAAGAACTGCAACCAGAAGTTTGCCATCAACCGCCTCGGCCCCAACGCTACCGGTGGTTGCAACCCCGGCTATCTGCCACATCAGCAGAGCGGCAACATAATTTCAATTTCAGTTAATGACCTCAAGGGCGGAGCGAGATACTTCTGATGAAACTGCATACCATTTCCATTAACAATCTGAAGCGCCGCAAGGCCAAGATGGCATTTCTGACCATCGGTCTGATGGTTGGCATCGCCACCATCGTCACTCTGGTGACCTTGACCCGCTCAATGTCAAGCGATATTGAACGGAAAATGGATGAATTCGGCGCGAATATCCTGATTACACCCCAGAGCAATGGGCTGTCCATGAACTATGGTGGCATAAGTCTCGGTGGAGTAACCTTCGATCAACGTGAGATACAGGAAGATGATCTGGCGAAGATTGAAACAATCGCCAACCACAAGAATATCTCTGTTATCAGCCCCAAAGTGCTGGGTGGCATCAAAATCAACAACCACGACGTGTTGGTGGTGGGCGTAAACTTCGAAAGCGAATTGAAGATGAAGCAGTGGTGGAAGGTTTTTGGAAATGAGCCTAAATCCGAGCAAGACCTTTTGCTCGGTTCCGATGCATCCAGGGTCCTCAATGTTTCTCCCGGTGACAGTCTTACAATAAAGGGGGAAACCTTCAAAGTCGCTGGAGTACTTGATCAGACCGGTTCACAGGATGACGCATTAGTGTTTGCCTCTCTGAGAAAAGCCCAGAAGCTTTTGGGCAAGGAGGGCAAAATCAGCATGGCCGAGGTGGCGGCGCTCTGCTCCGGATGCCCGATCGGCGATATGGTTACCCAGATTGCCGAGAAAATACCGGACGCCAAAGTTTCGGCAATTCAGCAGGTGGTTGAAGGGCGGCTCAAGGCTCTGGATCAGTTCAAGCGCTTTTCATATGCAATGGCCGGCGTGGTAGTCTTCATCGGTTCCCTGATAGTCTTCGTCACCATGATGGGGAGTGTCAACGAGCGGACAGTCGAAATCGGGGTCTTCCGGGCCATCGGCTTCAGGAAGAGTCACATCATGCAGATCATCCTGCTGGAAGCCGCTCTGGTCAGCCTGCTGGCAGGATTTCTGGGATATGCCGTCGGCATGGGAGGGGCCAAGCTGGCGCTGCCTTTCATGGCCGAGAGTAAAAATGTCCATCTGATCTGGGACACAAGCGTGGCCTTTGGTTCCATCGGTCTTGCTTTGACGCTCGGTCTCCTGGCGAGCCTCTAC
>VFJM01000024.1 GCA_009886055.1 Geobacter sp.
TCCCCTCGATCAACACCAGTGACTTGGCCAACAACATCAGGTCGGACGGGATTCTGATATTGTAGAGGGTGATTATTTCGATGAACTCCATCAACATCCGCCCCACTTCAATATCTTTGAGGGGGATTTCGTAGTAGCCGTCAATGAAATTGAACAGATCCCGTTTAAGGGCGCGGCTGTCCAGACTGTCGGAGATGTCACCGGCGAAGAGCAGGAGGGACACAACCTCGTCCATATCCCGATTGACGATGGCCGCCAGGATATCGGTCAGGAAGGTCTTGAGTTCTCCATCCAGCCGCCCCACAATGCCGTAATCAAGCAGGCAGATAACGTTATCAGGAAGGATCAGGAGATTTCCGGGATGAAGATCTCCATGGAAGAAACCGTGATCGAGCACCATCTCAAGGAAAGAATCAGCACCGCGGCGGGCAATCAGTTTGACGTCAACTCCCTGATCGAAAAGTTTTTCCCTGTCGGAAACCTTGACGCCCGCAATGAATTCCATGGTCAGGATGGCGCGAGAGCTCTGTTCCCAATATACGCGGGGAAAATACATCCAGGGTGTTTTGATGAAATTGTCACGGAATTTTTCGATGGTGTGCCCTTCACGGGTAAAATCCATCTCCCTGCGGATCGTACGGGCGAATTCACGCACAATGCCGACCGGGTCGTAGAGTTCGCTGCCGGGCACGTGACGTTCTGCCAGACCGGCCAGCGCCATCAGGGCACCGATGTCGGACTCCACCACCGCGACGATGCCGGGGCGACGCACCTTGATGGCCACCTCCTCACCACTTCTCAACCGGGCCCTGTGCACCTGTGCAATTGATGCGGCGGCCAGGGGCACGGGATCGATATACGCGAAGAACTGCTCGACAGGGCCTCCCAGCTCGGTTGAAATCTGGCCCAGCACCTCCTCAAACGGGAAACTCGGGACATTGTCCTGCAGCTTTTCAAACTCCCGCACAAACGCATGCGGTATCACATCCGGCCGGGTAGAGAGAATCTGTCCCAGCTTGATAAAGGTCGGTCCGAGTTCCTCCAGGGCGAGACGCATCCGCTCCGCAGCCGTAAGCCTGGCTATATCGGGCATTGAGCGCCGGAATAACTTCCGGCTACGCATCACCACATCGGCAAGCCCCAGCATCTCAAGCACCTGGTCGAAACCGTACGTACTCAGCACACGAACGATGTTCAGATAGCGCCTGATGCTGCGGATGTTCCGGTTGATCCTCAGAAACCTGAGCATGGGCTAGTCGTTACCTCGGGATTCCAGTTCCTGAACCCGTTTGGCAAGTCGGTCGAACTCCTCACGGGAAACCAGTCCCAAGCGATCAACAACCTTCTGAACTTCGGCTTCTGCCATCTCTCTGACTTTCTCCCGGCTTTCATTTGCAATGGTCTGGATTCTGTCAATCAGATTTTTTCCTTCATCTTCACTCAGCTTGAAGCGTTCTTTCATTTCTGCAACAAGCTCCTCAGCCTTCTTCTGGGTGATCGCCGCAACACCGATTGTCGTCATGACAGCTTTTTCAAGCAGCTCCCGCATGGTATACCTCCCGAACTCGTTGTGGTCACTTTATGATCAAGCTTATCATACCTGAGTTATGATGCAAACGGGATACCGTATCTTGCTTAAGTCAGGAAAAGTCCTTTCCGCCCCGCCAACGTCCGCAACAATTTCCGGGATACTGCATTCAACAAGTATTATTTACACGAGGCCTGTGCTATTCTCCCCTCCGATTCCGAACGATATCGAGAGGACAGCATGAACTCCATCACCGACGCACTCATACCGGTCCTGGCACTGATCCTGGTCGGATTCCTCATCCAGCGCACCAATTTCCTCCCCCCGACGTTCTGGCCATCGGCTGAAAAGCTGACCTACTTCCTGCTCATGCCTGCCACCCTGATCCACAACCTGGCCGGAAAACAGATCGGCACCCTCCCCTGGCTTAAGATCCTGCTGACCGTGGAGGGCGCGGTACTGGCCAGTGCAGTTCTGGTAACGCTCTGGTGGTTCGCGAACCGGCGCATGGGCGGCCCGGCCTTTACCTCCCTCTTCCAGGGGGGGGTGCGTTTCAACACCTTTGTGGCACTGGCACTGGCGGAAAACCTGTTCGGCAGGGACGGCCTCTTCCTGGCCGCCATGGGGGCCGGATTCATGATTATCCTGATCAACGTGCTCTGCGTATCGGCTTTTTCACTGGCGGTTACCAACGGCAAAAGGGTGGATCCCAAGCGGTTCCTGACCGATCTGCTGCGCAACCCGCTCATTATCGGCTGTGTCATCGGGGTGGGATTGAATGCATTGGGACTGAAGCTGCCGCTGGCGATCGACGGCATCCTGGCGCTGGGGGGGAAGGCGGCATTTCCGGTGGGGCTGATGGCGGTAGGGGCGGCCTACCGGGCCGAAAACCTGATGCTGCACTGGCATCCGCTGGTGGTAACCAGCACCGTGCAGTTTCTCTGCAAGCCGCTGATAGCGTGGGGGCTGGCGACATCCCTTGGGCTGTCCGGCATGGCCTTGACCGTGGCGGTGCTGCTGTTCAGCGTGCCGACCGCCCCTTCGGCCTACATCCTGTCCCGGCAGATGGGGGGCGACCATGACAGCATGGCCGCGATCATCACCGTACAGACCTGCCTGTCGTTTGTCACCCTGCCGCTCACGATCTGGCTGCTGCGGTGAGGATTAATCTACTGCTTGTGATGATTCTGAAAACAGCAGCGGACATATTTACACATAATTGATTCCTTTCTAATTGCAGAAATTCTGATTAGAAGTATGATTTAACATATCACGCCCTGGTACGGCCCTGCATTTGGCCGCTGGATCTTAACCGGCATCAGGGATTCTTCTCAGGAGGAAACTTTATGAAACCAGGATTTGTAATAGCTGCATGCGCATTAACGATGCTGACCGCATCTGTCTTCCAGACTACACATGCCGAGGGTGTAGGTACAAACCACAATGCCGGGATAATGGACAGTAAAAAGCCGCCCGCAATAGTCGGAAAGCCGGCTCCCGACTTCAGACTGGAGGGGGTCGTCGGCATCGAACCGGGGAATGAGTTCAAGACCCTGGCGCTGAAGGATTTCAGGGACAAGTGGCTGGTGTTTTTCTTCTATCCGGCCGACTTCACCTTCGTCTGCCCAACCGAAATTAAAGGATTCAGCGACAATATCGACTCGTTCAAGAGATTGAATGCAGAGGTTGTCGCGGTCTCAACCGACAGCAAATGGTCGCACCTTGCCTGGATAAAGAGGGGTGATCTGGGAGATCTCCGGTATCCGCTCCTTGCCGACATCACCAAGGAGACTGCCCGCGCCTACGGAGTCCTCGATGCAGAACAGGGAGTTGCATATCGCGGGCTTTTCATTATTGATCCAACAGGTACCATTCAATATCAGGTCATCCACAATCTGGACGTTGCCCGGAGTGTCGAAGAGACCCTCCGTGTCCTTGAGGCTCTTCAAAGTGGCGGCCTCTGCCCGCTGGGATGGAAGCCGGGCCAAAAGGTCCTTAAGAAATAAAGATACAGTTGCGGAGGCGGACTTTATTTATTGCTTTAACCCACCACCTCAACCATATCCCCACGCAATTCCACCTTCATCCGTACTAAAGCCCGGTCTGCAGGGCCTGTAAGAACCTTCCCCTGGCGGTCGAAGCGGCTTCCGTGGCAGGGGCAGGAGAGATCATCCTCCGTGACGGTGACCGTGCAGCCGAGATGGGTGCAGATCAGGCTCAGGGCGTAGAAACCGGTGTCGTCCCTCATCAGTGCCAGACGCTCATTGCGAAACAGCAGTGCCCCATTCTGCGGCACATCCGCAGCGGCGGCGCTGACCAGCACCCGGCGCTTATCCGACGTACGCGGGGTGAGATAGCGCACCAGAAGACCGCCCGAGGCGAGCAGCAGGGTCAGGGTCGTGATGAATTTTCGACGCGATTGAGGAAGTTTTTCCATTTTTCCACGTATGCCTTTGTATATGCCGGAGTTTTGCTGCTCATGCGCAGGTAGCGGGCGGCATCCATGAAACTGCCGTTGCTGACCCGCTGCCCCCTCTGAAGCCAGAACGATTCCAGCCCCATGCCGTCCTTTTCGAGATTGTAGATCCGCCGCGATTCAGGTTCAAGCAGGAAGCGGGCCGGGTTGTCGTGGCACCCCTCGCAGGTCACCCCGCCGCGCTGGACGGTGTGCGGGAAGTATGCCCGCCACTCGGCGGCGAGCAGGATGTTCTCCGGACCGTTGTTCCTGGCTCTCATGATGTCGGTGTAGTAGGAGATGAACATCGGCCGGATCGGGCTGACCCGTCCGGCGGCATTGATCCCGAGCGGCGGCGCATCCTGCTTTTTCAGGTAGGCGCTGCGAAGGTATTCCGCGTTTGCCCCCGGTTTCAGGTCGAAATCATCCTTCATTCGCCCATCTCTGAAGCGGAGGAAAAAGGTGCCGTATTCCTGCGGCGCCCAGGACGAATGGCAGGCATAACATTCCAGCCGCTGCAGATGGGCGGGAATACGGTGTTCCAGGACTTTCAGGTCCGGCATGTGACAGTCGCGGCACCCTTTGGATGATTTTTTTCCTTCCGCAAGGCTGCTCATTGAATGGCAGGCTCCGCAGGTCATGCCGGCGCTGTAATGTACATCGGGAAGCATCTTCAGGAACGTTTCACCATTGACGGCGATACCCCGCTGGTAGCGCATGTTGTCCTCGCGCGGGGCCCTTCCCGAATAGTCCCACCCGGTGTAATAGCCGTTATGACACACTTGGCAGGCAGCAACAGACGGTTTTTTCACCCCCCCTTCACCGTGGCAGTCGAGACACCCCTTCAGGTGGCAGGAGGTGCAGTTCTTGTCCCAGAAACCGGAATCAAACCGCCCGTAGCTGCGCTGCACAAAGCTCTTCTCGCCGCTGCGCTGCCCCATGGCGTGGTCGAAGATCCGCTCAAAGCCTCGATGACAGACAACGCAGCCTGCTGCCCGGTTAGAGCGGGCGGCCGGATCGCTGGCACTCCCACCCTGACGATGGCACGAGCCGCAGGGCAACCCGACGTGGGCGGCTGCTGCATCCAGATTAAGGGCCAGACAGAAGCCGACGATGACGAGTATCATCCAACGCACGATGGTTTATTCCTTTCCGGTAGATCGGATCACGAGCCTTGTCGTGACAGGGGAGACAGAGATTGACTGAAAGCGTCCGCTTTACTTCGGCTCCGCTCAGCGGCCTGGCATTCTCGCGGGTGATGGCGGAATAGGCGCTGACCCGGCCGTTCTGCATCGTCAGGAAACCATCGAGTGGCTTGCTGTCCGACCGTTCACAGATCAGCGTTCCCTTGATGCTGTTTCCCTCAACGATATGCTGGCCGAAACCGAGGAAGGCCGGGTTGCCGTGGCATTCAACGCAAACAAGCGCCTTTTTGCCGCTGTTATGGGAGTAAAAAGGAGCAAAGCGGAGTTGCTGCTTCCCCTTGAATCTTGAGACGTATTCCGACTTTGAAAGTGAACCATCCGCCTCGGCTACGGTGACAAAGGTCTGGCAGCCGGGGGTCACCGGCGAGATACGTCCGCGCTGGTTGAGCGCCAGCGGGAAAGGATAGAGCATGCGGTAGTCTTCCGTCTCGCTGAAGGCTCCGGCTGTTTCCTCCCCCTTGATGAAGTCCATACCGCTCTTCCCCTTGTCGTAACGGGTGTGACAGCCGTAGCACTGCACCGAGGTTCGTGAATGGCAGCTGTAGCACTCCAGTCGGCCGTGACCGGCAACCGTATGCTCGGGCGTGCCGGTGATAACCTTGCTGCGATGCAGCTTGCCGCTTCGTTTTCCCTGCAGCCAGATCGTGTTGTCCTTGTAGAACACATTGGAGTAGTTGCGCCCTTTGGCGGTCTGTATCATCCGCATCCCGGATGTAACCGGCTGTTTGTAGGAACGTGACTCCCGCAGCGCCTCGTCGTTCTCGCGGGTGATCTCCCGATAGCGCGGCAGTTCCGCGGCGCCGCCGTGACAATCCTCGCAGGCGATCTCGGTCTGCAGATACATGTTGCGGTAGGCGAAGCCGTCGCCCATCACATCGCGCGAGGTGTGGCAGTCGATGCATTCCATTCCGGCGGAAAAATGAACATCGGGGGCAATATGGGTCAGGTTGCGGGCACCGCTGGTCATCACCGGCCCACCCTCTCCTCCGCTGGTCGGCACCAGGCCGTTGTTCCCGTCGTACAGCCCCTGATAGGAAAAGGCGATGCGTCCGCTCCGGTTGTGGCAGCGCGAGCAGACCTGCGTATCCGGGAGAGGGGTCATGGCATGGGTAGCAGAATGACCCGCCCTCCCCTTCATGGTTTTATCGCTCCCTTCATAGGTGGCGGTGTCATTCCAGGGGAAATGGCAGGCGGCGCAACCGGAAGCATGGGCTGAACCGTATGACTCGGCGTTGCTGGAACCGATATGGCACCGTGAACAGAACTTCCGGTACAACTCGCCGGAGAGATTGTCCAGATCCTCAACCGGTACCGACTCAACCGGTTTCCCGGATGGATCGAACGCTTTTCCCCCGGTCGTGGTGTACTGTTTTCCATCCGCACCTTCCCATGTCAGCTGGATGTTGCGGATCATCCCCTCGTTTGTCTGCATGATCGTCGACGTTACCCGCTCCAGCTGGTAGCGGTGGCATTTTCCGCAGGATTTGTCCCACTCTTCGGGGGATGACGGGTTGGCGGAGCCACGCATGGATGCATGACTCTTCTCCTTGTCACGAGCCTGCGGATCACCGCCATGACAGTCGACGCAGTTGGTATGCGCCGGCGAGACATGCTCCAGATCGGCATGACAGCTGATACATGTAGATCTGCTTCGATCCGTCAGCGTACAAGACGATGCCAGGAAGGCAAGCATTGCTATGGTTAGTGCACATAACCGCATAGGAACCCTAAACAAAGACCTCCGGAAACGCTCCCGGAGGTCTTTGATCAATCAACAGGCAAGTAGAACAAATCAGCAGCCGGAAACTTCTTTTTTACCCTTGGCGGCCGGCTTGGTGGTGGTTTCTTCTTTCACGCTCTTCTTGACAACTTTCTTACCGCTCTTTTTCTTTGTTGTGGATTTCTTTTCTTCTTTCTTCTCGGTCTTCGTTTCACCGGCAGGGGTGACGACAGTAGACTCCGTCTTGACTTCTTCCTTCTTCATGTGACTGCTTGCCATGGCTACGGAAGCGAACGAAACAGCGGTCAGGGCGGCAACTAACAGGGTCAGAATCTTCTTCATGGTGTATCTCCTTTGTGTGTTATATCCCGGCGAACCGGCTAAATCATTGCATACTGCTTTTAGCATATTTCTCTGTCCCTGACAAACGGGATAAGTGCGTTAACAAACTTATTCTCTGCTAAAAACTATAAAATAATTTCTAACTAAATGTCTAACAGTTTCATTGACCGCACTCAGTCATAAATGCGGGTATCAGGTCCTTTCTTCGGGTGGCATCTGTCGCAGTGATGGTCAACGCCAAACGCGATCTTCCCGTTATGGCATTTTCCGCAGAGTTTACCCTGCTGGATGGCCTTCATGGTTATGACCGTTGCCCCCTTTTTCTTTTCCGGGAACATCCCCTTGTTGTGGCAGTCGTTGCATTTGAAGCCTCTCTTCAGATGCTGATCGCCATGAAAAATAACCTCGTCTGAAGCCTTGTCACCCTGATAGATGATATCCTGCATGGCTGCCCCGTAAGCAAGTCCGCACACGAGAACAGATAATACGGCCAACATCCAGATTGATTTCAGTCTCATAGTCCCTCCCTCAATGCAATTTTCAGTAGTTTTACTTACAGATTACGTCAGATAAAACACCATTGGTTTCGTTCCCAGTTCCTCCTTGTACTTAAACACGTTTGGCTTTGAAACCAGCTTGGTGATTAACGCCTGAGGATCATTGATATCGCCAAAAAACGTCGCCCCCCCCAGACAGGTGGTTGTGCAACGGGTCAATTCACCTTTCTCGACGCGGTGGATGCAGAAGTGACATTTGCGGGCGTTGCCTATAGGCGAATGCCAGTGACTCTTACGCTTGAAATTCCCGCCGTATTCGCCTGAATTTTCCACTTCATAAGTCTTTTCGTGGAAGTCACCGGTATAATAGTGCCCGGCGTCAGCTGAACGGGCGCCATAAGGACAGGCCACGATGCAGTAGCGGCAGCCGATGCATTTTTTATAGTCAATCACGACGATGCCGTCATCACGCTTGTAGGTGGCAGTAACCGGGCAGACCGGTGTGCAGGTGGGCGAATCGCACTGCATGCAGGGGCGCGGCAGGAAGCGCATACCGGTATTGGGAAATTCGCCGATTTCCTCTTCCTTGACCGGGCGGTAGTGAATCTCGGGCGGAGTCAGGTTTTCAGACATACACCCCGTGGTGCAGGCGTGGCAGCCGATGCATTTCTTAAGGTCGATCGCCATGGCCCAGCGGCGCTCCTTGCGCGGCTTTTTCAGGGCGCGCACCAGGTCGGACTGCATAATTTCCATGATATCCTTACCATCAAATTGTTCCATGACTAGTGAACCCCCTTGCTGTCTGCTATCTCGAACAGACCTGCTTTTTCACAAACGATATACAGTACACTGACCAGCGATATCGAGGCCACGAGCACCAGAATTTCATAGACAGAGGGGGTGTAATGCACAACCTCCGGCATGTCATAGACCCGGAAGAGCGGCACCTTGAAACCACCGACCACCAGATCGTTGCGGGTCTTCAACTGGGTAACCATAATGAACAGGCCGGTAAAAGCCAGCCATCCGGCGCTTTGACTCATGCGCAGCATCAGAAACGGGACAATCAACGCGACCCCCAGTCCGAAAATGATGCTGTTTGCGGCGGTCAAGGCAAACACCTCCGAGCCGTCCACATGGCCGGCCAGGCCTATGGCGGTGCGCCAGAAACCAACCAATAGCGCCAGGCCCAGACCGATGCGCAGAAATTTCACGAACGGCTCCAGGTGATAAGCTGCATCCATCTTCTGCTGCCTGACGGTAATGGCAGCAACAATTGCCGTCAGGGCACCTCCGGTCAGGAAGGCGATGAACAGGAAGTAGATCGGCAGCAGAGCGCTGTAGAAGTAGGCTCGGGAGCTGACCGCTCCCAGAAGGCTTCCCAAAGTACTATGGGTGATGACCGCAATGAAGAAGGCGCCCCACATGACCTTGTTGGAGTGTTTGTTCGTCTGGATATTTATGTATTCCATCACGATCGCAATAAAGTAACAGGTGTACCAGACGCCCATCCAGAACATGGGAGAGGATGGGTTGGGAGAGAGTATGAAGTTGTACATGCGGTCGATGCGCCCCATCTCGGTCGCCAGCGAAAAGAAGGCGGCGGCAGCGGTCATGATGCCGAGAAAAATCACCCGCGAGGCGAACGGCTTGTACTGCTGCGGGAAGAAGATATATCCGAAGAAGTTGACGAAGGTGCAGCCGGTGCTGATCAGAACAAAATAGATGTAGGTCGTGATCTGAAGCCCCCAGGGCACCAGATTGTTGGTGTTGATGGTGTGAGCATGCCCTTGGATGAATATGGCGGCAATGGCGTAAAAGCCGACCACCATCCCCAGCAGCGAAGCGTAGAGCGGCAGGCCGCCCTTCCCTTTGCGTATGTCAGTCACCGTTGCAATCAGCTTTTCCTTTGTTGGAACAAGAACGCCGAATAATTCCATGGTTAGGCCCCCTTCACAATCTTGACAAAATTTCCACGCATGGCAGTGCCACCCATGATCGGGTCAATTACATATTTTGAAATCAGATCATCATCCGCTATCCCCTGATTGTCGGCCCGGGTCATCCCTTTGGAATGGACACCGAAGCCATGATACATGTAGACGGCATCATCGCGCATACGCTGGGTCAGCTTGACTTTTATCCTGCCGGGTGCCATGACCCCGTCCTGATTGACGAGTGAGACATATTCCCCATCTTTCAATCCCAGTTCCTTCCCTTTTTTTGCATTGATCCAGAGTGCGTTTTCCTTTTGCAGATCGGTCAACATAAAGTTGTTGGTTGTCCGGGAAAAGGTGTGCAGTGATGCCCGCCCGAACAACAGGCGGAAGTGACCTGCCGGCGGCTGTGGATGCTTGGTGTATTTCGGTACCGGATCAAACCCCTTCTCCTCCAGCTGTTTCGAATAGAGCTCGATCTTGCCAGATGGCGTTCCGAACTCCGGCGGGCTTTCGGCGGTGATATATGGGGCCGACTTGTCTGTCTTGACAATGACACCGTTTCTCTTGAGCTCGGCAAAATCAATGCCGCCCGCCTCACAGCGTTTGGCCAGGTACTCCTCGCCATCTTTCCAGGGAAAGTAGGCAGCCAGGCCAAGCTTGTTGCCTAGTTCCTTGGTTATCATCCAGGATGGCTTTGACTCCCAGAGCGGTTCAACCGTCGGTTGGCGCAGCGATATCTCCAGATCCTTGAATTTGCCGATATTGAGGTTGTCGTAGCGCTCCATATAGGTACACTCCGGCAGGACTACATCAGCCCAGGCGATGATATCGGCCGGCAGTACATCAATGGCAACCACAAGGTCAAGGTTCTGAAGGGCCTTGATGGTCTCCTGTTTGTCCGGAAGGGTCTTCATCAGGTTGCAGCCGTAGATGAACCACCCCTTGATCGGATGCGGCAGGCCGGTGATGGAGGCATGCTTGATGGAAGTCGTCGTCTGCAGTGCGGCAAACGGATAGGCGGCATCCAGCTTGGGCACATCTTCGTGGGGGGGATATGGGGGCAGGCCGGGATATTCAGGCACACCACCCTTGGCCGGAAAGAAATAGCCCCCCTCACGTCCCCAGGAGCCAAGAAGGGCATTGAGTATTGCAATGGCCCGACTGCGCTGAGTATCGTCACCATACCAGACTGAGTAACGACCGGCGCCGACACAGACATGCGGAGCATTCCTGCCCATCTCGCGGGCCACCTTGACGATGGTGTCACTCGGAATGGTTGTCTCGGACTCGGCCCACTGCGGGGTATACTGCTGTACGGCCGCCCGCAGCTCATCAAATCCGGAGGCGTATTTTTCAATATACTCCTTGTCGTACAGCCCCTCTTCAATGATGATCCTGATCCATGCCAAAAGCAGCGCCATATCGCTGGCAGGCTTGATCGGCAGCCAGCGGTCTGCCTTGGAAGCAATATTGGAGAGGCGCGGATCAACCACGGTCAACTTTGCGCCATCGGCCAGGCCGTTCATGATGTCCTGAACCTGGCTGTTATGGGCATTCTCTCCCAAGTGCGAGCCAAGCAGGACTATATACTTGCTTTTACTGAAATCGTAGTATTCGGGAGAACCGACATCCGCCCCGTAGGTCAGGAAAAACCCCATATCACGAGGCCCGCGACATTGGGCAAACGAGGGGGCAGTATAGTTGCTGCAGCCATACGCCTTGAGCAGGTGCTTCCAAAAAGCTCCACCGGTTCCATGTGAAAACAGCGCCATGGACTCCGCACCGTATTTTTGCTTGATACCCTGCATTTTTTGAGCAATCAGATCCAGAGCTTCATCCCAGGTGGCCCGCTTCCAGACCGGTTCCCCGCGCTTGCCGATATTTATCAACGGGAACTTGAGACGATCCGGGTCGTACAGAGCGCCCAAAGCGGCGTTGCCTCTGCCGCAGAGACGGCCGCGGCCTCGCAGGCTCAGTGGATTACCGTCGACCTTGACAACTTTTTTGTTTTCTACCTTGGCGATCAAGCCGCAATTCCAGAAGCAGAGTTCGCAAAATGTGGGAATCTGCTTCAGATCTTTCTGCCCTTCCTCTTCGGCCCATGAGAGAAACTTCTTTGGAACCGTAGTGGCCGCGGTGATTCCCGCTGTTGCTGCACCGGCCGCCTTTAGAAAGGTTCTGCGTGAAAATTTTATCGTCACAATCCCTACCTCCTGCACTGTTATTTGCTTCGTTAGTTCAGATATGTCCTTTTTTTTCAGCCATTTGTAATCGCTATTCCATTTATATGGATTTTTGAATTTAAATACATAAATAAAAAGGTACCTGCATAATCAATAAATCTGTCTTGTTCATCCCCGCCATATGACGGGGATGAACAAGTGAATACACATCACTCTTTAGAAATCTTGTAGTTACCGTTTTTTTCGAATTCAACCTTGGCATTAACAAATTTTACGTTGGTGTAACCGAGATCCTTAAGGGTGTTATAGGCTACTTCCGCTATAACACCGGTATTACAGTAGAACACAATCAGCTTGTCCTTGGGAATCTCGGACAGACGATCCTTGATCTCTTCGGCCGGGATAAGCTTGGCGGTCTTGAGCATGCCGGCTTTGCCTTCGGCGCTGGTTCGGGCATCTATAATCATGACATTTGCCGGGAGCTCGGCCGCATACTTCTTGAACTCGTCCAGATTGATCTCGCCCGGCCGCGGCTTGGGGACATAGGTAGCCTTGGCAGTCAGCTTGCCGCTTGCAACATCATATTTGGCTGCCCGCCAGGCTTCGAAACCGCCGGTCAACACCACGACCCTTTTGAAGCCGGCCTTAACAAGGGCCGATGCAACGGCAGTCGCATCCTTCCCGCCATTTTGGTCATACACCATGACCGGGGCATTTTTCTTGACGTCAAGTCCTTTGACAAGCTTGGCAACCTGTTTAGCAGGAAAGGCGACAGCTCCCTTGATAAAACCTTTGGCGGCAGCCTTTTCAGGACGAACATCAAGCAGAACATGGGGGATATCCTTATCAATCCAGGCCTCTTTCAGGAACTGAGCGGAAAGTACGCCGTAGTGTTTCTCAAGCCAGGACGGCATCCCATCTTTGTAGACCTTCAGATTGGTGTATCCAAGTTTCTTTGCTTTTTCTGCTGAACCGGGGCTCATATTGCAGGACGGGCCGGCGCAATAAAAGACGATCAGAGCCTTTTTGTCCTGTGGCAGCAGCTTCTCCGCCAACTTGTCGAAAGACGGGAACGGCAGGTTTACGGCCGTAGGAATATACCCCTCCTGGAAACGGGGCAACGGACGAGAATCAAAGAGGAAATATTTCCCCTTTTCCGGCCCCAGGGCGACCAGTTTTTCTATGTCCGCCGTTTTCATCAGCATTTCTGCTGAAACTTCGACAGGCGGCTTTTCGATGAGCTTAACCGCCGTCTTGACGCCGTTCTTTTCTGTGTATTCAACCTTGACTTCATGCCCTTTTTTAATAAGGTTGTCTTTCAAGAACTCGCCGTCGCCGGTCTTGCCTGCTCCGTTTACGACCTTGATCTCATCTTCATCAAACTTGAACTGCTCAACAGCATCATCTATCTTCACCTGGATGGTTTTAGCTTTGAACGTCACGATATCGAAATTGCCGCGAACCGCACCCGGCTCGGCCTTGTGACAGTTGGTGCAAATCTTTGCAATGGTCGGCTTGGCAGGCGAAGCGGCCGGTGCGGCAGATTCAGCCGCACATGCCGCCCCTGCAGAGATGCATGCGGCTACGGTAAACAGAAGCGTGTTCCTAATCATGAATTGTATCCTCCTCGATGAAGTTACAGCCTAGCAGCCAGCCGTTTTCTTAAACATCTTACTCATGTTTTTATCCCCGGATTTTTCATATTTGGTGCGAATTTCATCCCCTTCAACGATGCGCTTGTCCTTGAACTTGTCGAGGGTAAGATCATCAGTAACGGTAATTGTGACCGATGCTTCAGTTTTGCTGTCTTTTAATACCGCTATTGCCGATTTACCATCTGCCGAAAGCTCGATTTTTGTAATCGTGCCTGTCATTTTTAATTCTTCTGCACTGGCTGTACGTACAACAGCAAGCGAAGAAAAGAGCATTACCGCCATAACCATAACGATCGAAAGTATTTTTTTCATTGCAGGTTCTCCTTTGTTGAAATTGCGTAAAAATGAATTTAATGGACATGCATTACTTGTCAATCTGTCCTCTAAAAACATGTCGGGGAATTGTCAGGCTCCCCGACAGCCTGTTTTTTTTAGAATTGGACCTCAAAGGTTCCGTAAACATCGTGTGCTGTTTTCACCGGGGCCATCAACAGCAGATCAGTCGACTTAATACTGCTGATCTTTACGGGCGCTCCGACCCAGTTATTGCTTCCGGTGTACTCAAAGTCGTAATACTGATAGCCCAGCTTGAAGAAGGCCTTGGCAAAATAGCTGGAAATCGGCTTCAGGTTCAGCTCCTGAATGATATACGGCTCGTAGACATTGCCGCGGGTACCGACCTTGCTGGTCCACAGGTCATCGGCTGCAAAAGCCATGGTAATCCAGTCCTTCGAACCATGATTGAACTCGAAACCGATCTTGGTTTTTGAAGGCAGATCATAGCGGATACCGGCAGACACGGCCCAACCGGTCTTATCTGTAGGTGCTTCCGGATTGAAAAAGGAACCGGTCAAGAGGCCCTGGAATCCGGCCTGCGCCGACACATTGCCGTTGGGGTGTGTCATACTCACGGCAACATCGGTGAAGAAGTTCAAGGAGCCCGGGCCGACATTTTTAAGGGTGCTGAGGGCGCCGGCACCGAGCCAGTCGATATCGCCAAGATTGGTAGAAGGGACGGTGTTGCCAAAGGCGGTATTATTCATGACGGGGAAATCGAGAAGGTTATACGCGTGGTTCCACTGCAACCATACCCGTAGTGGATCGGTATCAACAGGGTTGACTATAAGACCCGTCATGTCCATGTCTTTGATGCTGTTGACAGTCTTTTTGATGCCGCTGTCAAAGCCGCGGCCGTAACATAACTTAATATAGGAGCCCGGCAGCGCATCGATATCCGGTGCATATCCCAAGGTCATGCCGTCATAGGCATAATTGACCATCAGTGAAGGGACACCGCCGGTGCCGGGGCGTTCCTTGTTCAGACGCAGGTTGCTGGGCGCGCCATCGGTGGAGGGTCGGCGGCCGACAGAGAACCAGATCGGCTGATCGAGAATATTGCTCCAGGTTGCATAGGCACGGTCAACATTCAGCAGGCTGTCAGAGGGAATATGACCGAGAGTACCGTCAAACACCCCAACGCGGTCGGAAAAATAATTGCCGGTAACCTGAGAATCGTCCTGGGAACCGAAAGTCTTGTACATGCCCAGCTTTGCGTGGACTGTGACATCCTGAGTTGCTTTGGCGGTCAATTCGAGACCGAACTTGTTGGTGTAAAGGGTTTCGTTCTTGGGTTTGTAGGCGGAAACGGAAGCACTGCCCATAGCCGTCATAGCAGCAGCTTGCTCAGCAGGAGTCATATAACCCAACAACCCGGCAGGAGTCAGACCGGCTACCGTTGAATATTTGGTTGCACTGAGTAGACCTCCATAAGTGCTCATAAATGTAGAGAAAGTAGTAGCGGCCCCCTGCATTAATTGCCCCGCAAAGGCCGGAGCGTCGGTATATCCCACTGTTTTCCCATGCATCGAATCCACCCGGAAGCGATAATCACCGCTAATGGTCAGCCATTTGCCGATCGATTTGTCCTCGACCCTCTTGACCGAACCCTTGAGGTCGGCGACCTCTTTGCTCAGTTTGTCGATCTTCAGCTGCAGATCTTCGTCCGCAGCCTGAGCAGCCAGAGGGAACATCATGCCTACAAACGCGATACAAAGCAGCTTTTTCGCCATATTACGTTTCATACTACCTCCACTTCAGTTATTTTACTACCAACCGGATACATCTAAAATACGCAACCTGTCGTTATTACAACTGAAACCCAATTCACCTCCTTTGATAACTTTTTTCTCTCCTTTCAGTTACTCAGTGTACTGCAATATGCTTACCCTACTATTTCACTATTAAAATATATGGTGTTTTGAATATTAAGAACAAACGACCGGAAAATAAAACAGCTGAGATAGAGCTTCATGTCTCAGATAACAGGAAGCCTACCGCAGAAAAAAAGTATGTCAAGCGAGGGGGTATTTTTTTTATTTAAATATTGTTGGAGGGTTTTTGCTTCTGTCAGCGCAGGATGGGAAATCCGTTCCGGTACCAGCCTACAATGCCGTCTGTTATGTTGTACACATCCTTGTACCCCTGTTGGGCCAGAAAATTGGCCACCGGCTTCGAGCGGGAGCCGACGGCGCAATACACCACTATAGTCTTGTTTTTAGGCACTTCACCTATACGGCGCTCAAGCTCGCCGATCGGGATCAGAACTGAACCGGCCAGCCTCCCCTGACTGTATTCCTGCGGGGTACGGACATCCAGCAGATAAATATTTTTATTCGTATCAAGCAACGCCTTTGCGTCGCGAGCTAATATGTTCTTCTCGGCAGCACAGACCTGCGTCACCATCGAAACCATCATCACCAGTATCAACACAACTTTGCTCATCCCGTACAGCTCCTTTAAATGGCGTTTTAAACTTCCAGTGTATATCCAACCATGGCCATCTGAAACTCTTTCGGCAGTTCCCTCGACAGCCGCGCTGAAGCGGCAAAACCGGTGCAGTGGCTGGCGGCCAGCTTTTTTATCCCCAGCCTTTGAAGCGCAGCGATCGTCTTGCCGTTCTGTTCCTGGCTGCAGAAGCCGAGGTGCGTGCCGCCGATCACGGCAAAGATGTCGCGCCTGCCGGTCATATATGCAACATGCTCCACAGTATTCACCAGGCCGGCATGGCAGCATCCCAGAACGAGTACAAGCCCCTTTTCTGTCTCAAGCACCAGCGACTGATCATCCGGTGTCGCATCCAGAACCTGGCCGGTACAGTCACTGAACAGTCCCTGGTCCCCGGTTTCGAAATCGGTCACCCTCGGCACCTCTCCGGTCAGATACATCCCGGGGGCTATGGCACGAAATTCCTTCGAAAAATCGAAGGAGGCTCCTGCTGTCTCCAGTTCCTCACGGCTGGCGGGAATCGCAATGGGGTAACATTCCCCGCTGTCCTTGATCCGGTAGCGGGAGTTGAAAACGGCGGGGTGACTGTAGACCCGCTTTGCGCCGCACTCCGCCAGCAACTGCTTCAGACCGCCGGAATGGTCATAGTGACCGTGCGAGAGGACCACCTGTCTGACCGTTGACAGATCCTTGTTCATGCGCCGCGCATTATGCAGCAGGGTCAACCCCTGGCCGGTGTCGAACAGCAACGGTTCCCCGTTCGACGGTTCGATCAGCGCGGAAAAACCATGTTCCCCAAGAGTGCCTGAGAGCGGTCCGACCGAGTTTTCACAGAGAACCGTTATGCGGAAGGTCACTTGCAGCAGCCACTCTTCGGGAAGCGTGGCACACCCATTTTTTCAAGTATTTTGAACAGGGGGCAAAACTGGGTAAAGCCGGACTGGAACAGGTTCAGGCCGACAAATCCGGTGAACCAGAGCCAGTTGGGTGAATGAAAATGGGCCAGCAGCAGCGAGATCATAACAAATGATCCGGCTACGATGCGTACGATACGCTCAACGTAGAATTCTTCTTTCATGGTGTAACTCCCTTGGCGCTACTTTTATCTGGTTCTATTTTTCGATGTCGTCTTTTTTGCCCCGGTCCCCGAGGTCACATTTATCGGACATTCAGGTAGACACCCCGAGGCGGGGAAGAATGTATTTTTGCAGAACTATCCAGAAAATAAAAAATCCAATCAGCAGCAGTGTATCATTCATGTACGTTTCCTTTCTCGGAACTATTTGCTTCCCAACATCTCAGCGATTTTTCCCGCCACTTCACCAGTCAGTACCGGGCAGGCACCCTTGTGCGTCTGACGGATTGTCTTGCAGCAGGTTACTCCGTACTTCTCCTTGAACCAGACATGCAGATCTTTTGTAAGCTGTGTGGTTTCCTTCTTGTCCCCCAGAACCAGCCCCAGTGCGACGGTGCCGCCCGAAACCGCACCGCAGATACACCCCGAACCGGAACCAGCGCCGAAACCCGATACGGTACCGACAATCGATTCAGGCAGCTCTGCGGCGAAATGCCTCCGCACGACCTCCAGCACCGCTTCCGCACAATGATATTTTCCCGAGCGGTAGAGCTGCTCCGCTTCGGCCTGACATTTCTCACTCAGCTCAAGCCCTTCTTGTGACACCTTTTTGCTTTTGTTCCAGAACATGTAACCCTCTCTTTACTGGTTGACCACTTCGATATTACGCGGTTTTTTCCTGCGTTGTACAAGAAAATACAGAATTGGAATTGTGATCTGTGACAGAGTCGTCGCTGCGATCTCGCCACACATCATGGCGATAGCCAATCCCTGGAAAATCGGATCAAACAGGATTACGAAGCTCCCCACCACAACTGCCGCAGCGGTTAAGAGCATCGGACGAAAGCGGACCGCACCGGCCTCGATGATCGCTTCATCCAGCGGCAGCCCTTGCTGCCGACGCAGTACTGCAAAATCTATTAGAATTATTGAGTTACGAACGATGATTCCGGCCAGGGCAATGAAGCCGATCATGCTGGTAGCGGTAAAGAAGGCTCCAAACAGGGCATGCCCCGGCAGGATACCGATAAGCGTCAGCGGGATCGGAGCCATAATCACCAACGGTGTCGTAAAATCGCGGAACCACGCTACCACCAGGATATAAATCAACACCATGACCGCTCCAAAGGCGATCCCCAGATCACGAAACACTTCAAAGGTGATATGCCATTCACCGTCCCACTTCATGCCGATATGCTCTTCGCTCCAGGGTTGACGTGACGCCAGCACCTCGATCTTCTGTCCGTCCGGCGTCGGAATGGCGTCAATCTCCTCCTGCATCTTCAGAATCGCATAGACCGGCGCCTCAATCTGTCCAGCCACGTCAGCGATCACATACACGACATTCTTGAGGTTTTTGCGGTAAAGAGTTTTCTCCTCATTAGCAGTACTGACGCGAACAAGTTGTGATAGAGGTATGTTCCCCTTCGCCCCTGTTACATAAATTGACGATAATGCAGCTGTGGAACTCCGCTGACCGGCGGGAAGGCGAAGGTTTATGGTCACCGGTTCTTTCTCTTTCGGCAGATGCAATAGCCCGGCATTCTGGCCACTCAGGGCAATGTTCAGGGTTTTTGCGACGTCATCCACGGCAACGCCGGAAAGAGCTGCTTTCTCGCGATCAACGGTGAAGGTAAGTTTTGACTGGTCGGCCTCGCGGTACCAGTCTACGTCAACCACCCCTTCGGTTTTAGACATGATAGCCTTGACTTTAGCGGCAGCTCCTGCACGTGATGCGTCATCCGGCCCGTACAATTCGGCCACAAGGGTTGCCAGCACCGGAGGGCCCGGCGGAATCTCGGCCACTTTGACCCGTGCGCCATATTTGTCTGCAATAACCTTCACCAGAGGACGGATCCGCTTGGCGATGGCGTGGGACTGTTCCTTGCGCTCATCCTTCGGGAGCAGGTTGACCTGAATATCAGCCAGACTGGCCCCTTTGCGCAGATAGTAGTGCCGCACCAGTCCATTGAAATTAAACGGTGCACTGGTACCGATATACTGCTGGAAATCGGTTACCTCCGGTACAGAGCGGAGCGCATCCCCCATCTCGCGCGTCATGCGGGCGGTCTGTTCCAGAGGGGTGCCGTCAGGAGAATCGATGATAATCTGCAGCTCGTTCTTATTGTCGAACGGGAGCATTTTCACGGTGACCGCTTTGAAATATATGAGTGAACAGGAAGCCAGCAACAGTAGTACGACACCAGCCAGAAACGCAGTTCGCATCCTGGAGTCATGAAGGAACCTTCCCATCAGGCGACGATAGAATTTGGTCAGTTTCGATACCTTTACTTCATCGGTTGCACTTTGATGTGACTGCCCTTTCATAAAACGGAAGGCAAAGTAGGGGGTAACAATAAAGGCGATGAACATCGAGAGGAGCATGGCGGTGCTTGCCCCGACCGGGATCGGGCGCATGTAGGGCCCCATCAGGCCGCCAACGAAACCCATCGGCATGACCGAAGCGATAACGGCAAAGGTGGCAAGAATAGTCGGATTACCTACTTCGTCCACCGCCCTTATTGCCGCGTCCAACGGGTCCATCACCTTGGTGGTGAAGAAGCGGTGGATGTTTTCCACAACAACAATCGCATCGTCTACCAAAATACCGATCGAGAATATCAGCGCAAAGAGGGTGATCCGGTTGAGGGTGTATCCAATCAGATAGATTACCATCAAGGTCAGCGCCAGGGTGACCGGGATTGCGATCGCCGCCACCGCACCGGCACGCCACCCCATAAAGAGCGCGATCAGGATGGTGACCGAGATGGCCGCAAGGAACATATGAAACAGCAGCTCGTTGTTCTTTTCCCGGGCTGTCTCGCCGTAATTGCGCGTGATGGAGACCTGGACATCGGAAGGGATTGTCTTCCCCTTCATGAACTCTATCTTCTTCAGAAGGTCGTCGGCAATCCAGGTGGCATTGGCTCCCGTGCGCTTGGCAACGGCTATGGTTACCGCAGCGTAATCCTGCTTGGGATTACCGGATATTTTCTTATGTGCGGCCCCAGGTCCCAGACCGAAAAAGACGTAGTCCACCGGTTCACTGAGCCCGTCCTCCACCTTGGCCACGTCCGACAGATACACCGGTTTTCCGCCATAAACTCCGATCACCAACCGCTTGGCCGCTTCGGCATTGTCGAGGAAACCTCCGGTCTGCACCAGCATCTCATTGTTGCCGCTGGAAAAACTACCCGACGGCAGAGATGCGTTCCCCTTCTGCAAGGCGCCTGCAACCTGCAGCGGTGAAAGGCCAAACCCGGCCAGGCGCGGGGCGTCCAGGGTGACACGCAGCTGCCTTGAGAGTCCACCGGTTATGGATGTTTCAGCAGTACTTTCACTCTTTTTCAGTTCGTCAGCTACTTCACGTGCCAGCGTTCGCAGAGTTCCGTGATCGTAGCGGTCCGACCAGAGCGTCAGAGCCAGAATAGGGACATCGTCGATGGATTTAGGCACCACCAGGGGTTCTAACGCACCAGGCGGAAGCAGCGGGCGGTTGCTCATGACCTTGTTGTACAGCTTGACCAGCGACTCTTCCATCGGCTGTCCCACCTGATAGCGGACCGTGATGATCCCCATGCCGGGACGGCTCATGGAATAGAGGTATTCGACACCCTTGATCTCCCACAGTTTCGCCTCAAAGGGTTTGACTACCCGCTCCTGAACCTCCTGCGGAGATGAGCCGGGCATCGGGAGGTAGACATCCACCATCGGCACCACAATCTGCGGTTCCTCTTCCCGAGGGGTCATCTTGACGGCAAAGAAACCGAGCAGCAGTGAGGCACCCACGATCAGCGGAGTCAGTTTGGAGTTTATGAAAGTGCGGGCAATTCTACCGGCAAAACCGAGGTTTTCCATGGTCTACTCCACCTTTGCCGCTTCGGTGACCTTCTCGGCACCGGTTACAACCACACGATCGCCTTCCGACAGTCCGGAAAGGATCTCTACCCGCTCACCACTCTCCCTGCCGACCTTGACGATCCGCATACGGGCGATGTTCTCTTTGTCCACTGTCCAGACTATGGTCAGTGCACCGCGATCTACCACGGCTTTTTTCGGCACGGTGATGCCGTTGACCGTTGTCCCGAGACTGATTGCACCGCGACCGAACATACCGGATTTCAACCCCTTCTGATTCAGAGCGATCTTGGCTACAAAGGTACGGCTGGCCGGGTCGGCGGTCGGCACAATCTCGGCAATCCTGGCTGCAAAGGAGCTTCCCACGGCATCGAGCGTCACCTGCAGCGGCGAGCCCGCCTTGACTTTGGTCGCCACGCTTTCCGGCAGGGCCAGTTCCAGTTGATAGCTCCCGTCATCCTCTATGGTCATAAGCGGCTGCCCCGGAAAAACGGTCGCTCCCAGATCGGCCTGTTTGCTGACGACAACCCCGGAGATGGGGGCGATGATTCGAGTATAGCCGGACATGGTGGTGGCGGCCTTCGCCCCCTCTTGCGCCTGCTTAAGCCGTGATTCGGCACGTGCTGCCCCTTGAGCCGCGACATCTTTTTCGCTCTGCTTGACATCGAATTCCTGGCGACTGACCGCCTGCTCTGTTAAGAGGTTGTTGTAGCGATCAAAGGTCGTATCGGCCAGTTTTTTTCGTGACAGCGCTTCGTCCACACCGCGACGGGCCTCGTCAATAGCAGCGGTTGCCACAGCAGCAGTGGCCTGGTTTTCCTGGGCATCCAGCTGCGCCAGCACCTGCCCCTTTTTCACCCGGTCACCCTCACGGACACGAAGAACATTGATGCTGCCGGGGATGCGGGTCGAGACCACCGCACTGGTGCGCGCACGCACGCTCCCGACCACGTCCAGCAACTCCGGTACGGCAACACTCTTGACGGTTTCCAGAGAGAGCCCCTTGACGACCGCTACCGGTGCGCTTTCAGCTTTTCCTGCATCCTGTTTCTTTGAGCATCCTGCCGCTGAAAGTACGACGGTCAGAAGGATCGTTACAACCGGTTTATAGTTCCTCATTTCTGCATCTCCTTCACAAATGTTCCCGTCATGTAATAGACCCGTCCACCTGCCAGGGCATACCCTGCCTCGGTTTCAACCAGATTCGCCCTTGTTTGGTTAAGCGCAGTCTGGGCGTCAAGCAGCTCAACCATCGTTGCCAGCGAATTTTCATACCGTTTTGTGAGAAGCCTGACCGTTTCCTCGGCATCCAGCACCGCGTGCCTGGTCACCTCAAGACGTTTACCCGCTTCTTCACGCCGCAGGTAGCTCTCCTTGAGCTGGTACCTGACATCTTTCGTTGTCGATTCCAGCATTTCACGAGATGCCGATTGACCGGATACTGCCCGCTTGCGTTCGCTGCCTCGGCGGAATCCGTCAAAAACATTCCATTTGAGAGAAACACCGGCCATCCAGGAATCATTATCCGCCGTAAACGGGGCATCCTTGGCATTCAATTGATATGAGGCAAAAGCCCCCACCGTTGGCAGATATTCGCTCCTGGCAAGCCTGAGCGCCGCGGCTGACTTTTCGAGACCGACATGAGACTGTTTGATTTCAACCCGGTTCAGGAGGGCTTCGCTGACCACCTGATCGCTCATGGCGGGAACCGCAACGCTGTCCAATAATCCGGAAACCTCGTAGTTATTCTCTTCGGGGATGCCGATCAGCATCGCCAGCTTCATACGTGCAAGAGTCAGGTTGTTATTGGCGGAGATCTGCTGCTGCTCAACCATCGACAGGTGGGTGCGAGAGCGCAGCTCATCGGATCTGAGACCGACTCCGGCAGATGTCCTGACCGTTGCCAGCCGCATGTTCTCCCGGGCATCGGCAACCGCTTTATCAGCGGCCTTGAGCTGAGCATCTGCCTTCTGTACGTCGAGGTACGTGAAAAACACCTGAAAGGCGATTCCCTGGCGTGCCGCTTCCAGCTCCAGCTCCGATTTCTCTGCATCTTTGACGGCCATCTCTTTAAGCACCGAGAGAGAAGGGACAAACAGCGGCTGCTGAACCGACAGTGCAGTTTTAAAGTCATGCTGCGCAGAGGGGTTGTTGAGGTTGCTGATCTGAAAATCGTTCTCCGTAAAGCGCCCCTCGTCGAGCTTCATCATGAACGTATTAGTCGGCGAGTTGGATACAGCAAAGGTTTCCTCAAACGAAACAGCGGGGAAATAGCGGGAATTTGCGCTCTGAATACCTTGAGAAGCGGCCTGGGAAGTAAAACGGGCAGCCTTGATCTGACTGTTGTTCTCAAGAGCCATGCTTATCGCGTCCCTGATCGATAGCTTCAGCATCTCAGCCTCGGCAGCAGCAACCGAAAACAGTAACGCCGCACATATGATTAATAATCGAGTCATATTGCCTCCCTGCATTTAATAGTATTCATCTATATATAAATACCTCTATATGTCAATATGTATTTTGAATTTCAGACAATAAAAATATAACAGATAAAGCGGGAATGTAAACGCAGCGAGGGTAACGCCTGATGCGTTACCCTCGCCTGATTGCTGATGACCGGACTGCGCCTGGGATGAAGATCTCAGCGTTTTATTTTCTGTTCCAACTCAAGGTCCAGAGACTTCAGTCGTTCGATCATCTGGCGCAGGTCTCGTACGTCCCTGCTGAGAGAAAGGTTTTTATCACGCAACTCGCTTTCACGATTGCGGATGTTTTTTAGCCCCGTTAGATATGAATGGAGTGGCGCCGCCTGTTTTGTCCACACGCTTTTCGGGTAGCTGTTCCGCAACTTATCCAGAAGAGCGAGGGAGCTTTTCCCGCCACCCAGGTCGCCGTCATTAATTTTCAGGAGCGCCAGCCGGAAAAGCGCCTCGTCAGTCACTCCACTCTCCCAGGAGTCATCAATGACCAGCACAAGGTAGTGACGCGCCTCACTCTCCAGACCTGCTCTTATCATGGTGACCGCTTTAGCGAGATTCAGTCGCTTGTCTGAAACATCTTGTATGGCACCCTTGCCTGACATGCCGCCACATCCGCTCAGAATCAGCAGCAACAGACAGACAGGCATCATATATGCGAGCTTACGCCTCACCGGCAATCCCTTTCTCAACAATGATGTAGTTGCTTCCTGATGAGCTCTTCACCTGATCCTTAACTTTCGCGGCGGCGGATGCTATCACGGCTGCCGATTCGTAATCCCCCGGCCGGCAAATAAGAGCAGCTATGGAAATGGATATGAGCGGAAACCTGCGTTCGACTCCGTATCTGTCCACTCCGTCAATATAACCGATTTTGCGGTCTTCTTCAGAATAGTATTTAGGGATCATGGCATCAATGCCCTTGATTATGGTCTGACACGCCGCATCGGCGGCAGCTTCATCCACAATCACAACAAAGTCATCGCCGCCAATGTGGCCAACAAATGTGTCTGGTTTTCCGATCCCCGTGACCGCCTCATGAATGACCTGCCCCGCCTCCTTCAGCAGCTCGCTGGCCTTGATGTAGCCGTAGTGATCGTTGTATGACTTGAAATTGTCAAGGTCCAGATAGCACATTGCAAACGGTCTTTGCTCCTTCAGATGCCTGTTTATGTACCGTTCGATCGCAATATTGCCCGGCAGGCGGGTAAGCGGACTTGCGTCAAGGCTCATCTGCTCAAGCTCTTTCAGGCGCACCGCCATGACCAGGAAATCCTTTGCAAGGTCACCAATCTCATCACCCTGGGCTATCTTCGGATCATGGTCAAAGTCCCCTGCTGCTATGCGATGGGTTGCCCTTTTCAGTTTTGTGATGGACGTTGAAAGCGAGTAGACAAGGAAAGCCGCGACGGAAATGGCAATAACCACTCCGCTGACCGCCATCATCATCGCTCTGAATACGGTCTTTGACTCCTTTTCCCTCGCCGCAGCAAGCTTTAAATCAAGTTGATTATTCTGCTGCTCCTGTGCGGTTTCAATCCCTTTTTCAACAAGATTAAAGGCTGATCTCATCGTTTTTTCAGAAACCGCAGCGCCATCAAATACCTTCTGAGCCACTCTGTCATAGCTGTCGTAATCATGCTGCAGTGCATGGAGAGCTCCCAGTCCGGTCTTTTGAAGAATTGACAGGGATTTTCTGAACACAACCTCCTGGGCAGAGAAGAGCTCCCGGTATTCCTGACCGGAGATTATGGTGAATCTGCCGACTGCCCGCTGCTGTGCCTTCAGTGCGTTCCTCATGGAGTCCACCGCCTCTGCGGCAGGGAGATCGATACTCCCGATGTCGTTTGCGGTCTTGGAAATGCTGTTCAATCCGGTAATTGAGTAGAGCAGGGCCGTCAACAGACAGAATACTATAATGACATAGCTGATGATCAGTTTTTGGACAAGAGTCGGCTTTATATAAATAATGGGCATTTGTGGCATGTCCCCTAACCCTGACAAACAAGATACGTGCGTTACGAAGGTTGTTTCTGCTCAGCCCCGGCAAGCGGGATGCGTACGTTCACAAAATTATTTCTACGTACTAAAACCGGAGAAAATGATTTCCAACTTACTGAACATGGATGTGCCGCTGATACGGAAAGGTAATACAGTATCGGTTCAAATGCAAATAAATGATAAAATTTTAATTATAAAATCAATGCCACAAAATGAATTGGGGGGACAGCGGAAGGGCAGGTTTGAGGAAGGCTGGGGAAAACAAGACGCAAGCGGAACTGACTCAACACCTGCCGCTGGCAGGGCTCTAGACTACTGTTGCAAGCTGTGCGGCCAAA
>VFJM01000374.1 GCA_009886055.1 Geobacter sp.
TCGTATTTATTCAATAATTGAAGCTACAACGCCGGCTCCGACCGTACGGCCACCTTCACGGATAGCAAAGCGCAGGCCGTCGTCCATAGCGATCGGGGTGATCAGTTTAATGGTCATCGCAACGTTATCGCCCGGCATAACCATTTCAATGCCGGCAGGAAGTTCGGCGACACCGGTAACGTCCGTGGTACGGAAGTAGAACTGTGGACGGTAGCCGTTGAAGAACGGGGTGTGACGGCCACCCTCTTCTTTGGTAAGAACGTACGCTTCTGCTTTGAATTTGGTGTGGGGGGTGATTGAGCCGGGCTTGGCAAGTACCTGGCCGCGCTCGATATCTTCACGTTTTACACCGCGCAGCAGTGCGCCGATGTTGTCTCCTGCACGCCCTTCGTCAAGCAGCTTGCGAAACATTTCAACGCCGGTTACGGTCGTTTTAATGGTGTTCTTGATGCCGACAACTTCAACTTCTTCTCCGACTTTTACGATGCCGCGCTCTACACGACCGGTAGCTACGGTGCCGCGACCGGAGATGGAGAATACGTCTTCCACCGGCATCAGGAACGGACGGTCGATTGCGCGCTCAGGGTCGGGGATGTAAGAGTCGACTGCGTCCATAAGACGTTCGATGGACTCTTCGCCAAGAAAACTCTTTTCGCCTTCGAGGGCTTTCAGGGCGGAACCTTTGATGATTGGAGTATCGTCGCCGGGGAAATCATAGCTGGAGAGTAGTTCGCGAACTTCAAGCTCTACAAGCTCGAGCAGCTCTTCGTCGTCAACCATGTCGGCCTTGTTGAGGTACACTACCATATAGGGTACGCCAACCTGACGGGCGAGCAGGATGTGCTCACGGGTCTGCGGCATCGGGCCGTCAGCTGCGGATACGACAAGGATTGCGCCGTCCATCTGGGCAGCACCGGTGATCATGTTCTTGACATAGTCGGCATGGCCGGGGCAGTCAACATGAGCATAGTGGCGTTTGTCTGTTTCGTATTCAACATGGGCGGTTGCGATGGTGATACCACGCTCACGCTCTTCAGGAGCGTTGTCGATCTGGTCGAATGCCTTGTACTCAGCCTGACCTTTACCTGCCAGAACCTTGGTGATGGCGGCGGTCAAAGTGGTCTTGCCGTGGTCGACGTGACCGATCGTACCAATGTTTACATGAGTTTTATTACGTAGAAATTTTGCTTTTGCCATGAGAAAGGCCCTCCTGAGTTACGGATTTGAGTTAGATTAACCCTTTACTTTTGCAACTATCTCTTCAGCAACCGACTTCGGTACTGGCTCATAATGGTCAAAGGTCATTGCATACGTAGCGCGTCCTTGCGTAGCTGAACGCAGATCAGTTGAATATCCGAACATTTGTGCGAGTGGAACCATGGACGTGATAACCTGAGCACCGGCCCGCGAATCCATACCCATAATGCGTCCACGCTTGGAGTTGAGATCACCGATAACATCACCCATGTACTCTTCGGGGACAACAACTTCAACTGACATGATAGGTTCGAGTATAATCGGGCCGGCTTTTGAACAGCCCTCTTTAAAACCCATTGAACCGGCGATCTTGAACGCCATCTCGGAGGAGTCAACCTCATGATAGGAACCGTCAATCAGGGTAACCTTGACATCAACAACCGGGAATCCGGCCAATACGCCATTATCGAGTGCTTCCTTGATGCCTTTATCAACGGCAGGAATATATTCGCGGGGTACAACACCACCCTTGACCGCATCGACGAATTCATAACCTTTGCCAGCTTCCTGCGGTTCAACTTCGAGCCAAACATGTCCATATTGGCCGCGGCCACCAGACTGGCGAACAAACTTGCCCTCTACCTTGACCTTCTTGGTAACTGTCTCACGATACGCTACCTGCGGCTTGCCGACATTTGCTTCTACCTTGAACTCGCGCATCAATCGGTCTACTATAATTTCCAGATGCAGTTCGCCCATGCCGGAGATGATTGTCTGGCCCGTTTCTTCATCTGTTTTAACACGGAAAGAAGGGTCTTCACTGGCGAGTTTCTGCAGACCAAAACCGAGCTTTTCCTGTTCTGCTTTTGTTTTAGGCTCAATCGCGATAGAAATAACCGGTTCAGGAAACTCAATGGATTCGAGAATTACTGCCTTATCTTCATCACACAGCGTGTCGCCGGTAGTTGTATATTTCAGGCCTACAGCAGCAGCAATATCACCGGCGTATACTTCTTTGACCTCTTCACGCTTGTTCGCATGCATCTTAAGGATGCGGCCAATACGCTCGCGCTTGCCTTTAGTCGAGTTATAAATGTAGGAACCGGCCTGAACAACGCCTGAGTAAACACGGAAGAAAGTCAGCTGACCAACGAAGGGATCGGTCATAATTTTAAAACCGAGAGCGGAAAAAGGCTCGGCGTCAGAAGCATGGCGCTCTACTTCGGCACCGCTGTCAGCATCAAGACCCTTGATGGCAGGAATGTCCATCGGAGAAGGCATGTAATCAACAACGGCATCGAGAAGATTCTGTACACCTTTGTTTTTAAATGAGGAGCCACAGATAACCGGGCAAAAATGAATCGCGATAGTACAAGCGCGAATTGCTGCTTTAATTTCGACCTCACTCAATGCTTCACCGGAAAGGTACTTCTCCATGAGAGCATCATCGTGGCTGGAAATTTCTTCAATCATTTTTTCACGATATTCAACAGCCTCATCCAGCAGGTCGGCAGGGATCTCTTCTGTACGGAAGGTGGCACCCAGAGTTTCATCGTCCCACAAAATAGCCTTCATGGTAACAAGGTCAATAATACCCTTGAAATTTTCTTCTTTGCCTATCGGCAACTGGATAGGAAGAGGATTGGCTTTCAACCGGTCTTTTATCATCTGGACGCCACGAAAGAAATCAGCTCCAACGCGATCCATCTTGTTTATAAAGGCAATTCTGGGAACACCGTATTTATCAGCCTGACGCCATACCGTTTCCGACTGTGGTTCGACGCCGCCAACAGAACAGAACACAGCAACTGCGCCGTCAAGAACCCGCAAAGAGCGCTCAACTTCAATAGTAAAGTCAACGTGGCCAGGAGTATCTATGATATTAATACGATGCTCATTCCAGGTACAGGTGGTAGCAGCTGACGTGATAGTGATGCCACGCTCCTGCTCCTGCTCCATCCAGTCCATTGTAGCAGTACCTTCGTGGACTTCACCGATTTTATGAGATACGCCGGTATAATAGAGAATACGCTCGGTCGTAGTAGTTTTTCCGGCATCGATATGAGCCATGATGCCAATATTTCTATATTTATCAAGTGGTGCTAAGCGGGGCACTGAATCCTCCAAATACGAATAATGCTACTACCAGCGATAATGAGCGAAAGCGCGGTTGGCTTCGGCCATTTTGTGGACATCTTCACGTTTTTTGACTGCGGATCCTCGATTATTAAAAGCGTCCAGAATCTCACCGGCCAACTTGTCTTTCATCGTTTTCTCGCTGCGAGCAGTTGAGTATTTGATCAACCAACGCATTGCCAAAGACATGCGACGCTCAGGACGTACTTCGATTGGAACCTGATATGTAGAACCGCCAACACGGCGAGATTTTACTTCCAGGGTCGGCTTGATGTTGTCGAGGCTCTTTTTAAGAACCTTTACCGCTTCGTCGTTTGCTCGCTGCGCAACAAGTTCAAGCGCACCATACATAATCGACTCGGCGACACTTTTCTTCCCTGCAAGCATCAGAGTATTGATGAGCTTAGCGACAACCTTATCGTTAAACTTTGGATCCGGTAAAATCACTCTTTTAGGTACTTCTCTTCTTCTCGGCATATATTTCCCCTCAATTAAACAGGTTCAGTATTATTTCGGACGCTTGGCGCCATACTTGGAACGACTCTGCAAACGACCCTTAACACCAACCGAGTCAAGAGTACCACGTACGATGTGATAACGGACACCCGGAAGGTCTTTAACCCTGCCGCCGCGAATAAGAACAACAGAGTGTTCCTGAAGGTTATGACCAACACCCGGAATATATGAAGTTACCTCAAGGCCGTTAGTCAGACGAACTCTGGCGACTTTACGAAGAGCAGAGTTAGGCTTCTTAGGTGTGGTCGTATAAACCCTCGTACAAACGCCGCGCTTCTGTGGGCAGCACTTCAGAGCCGGGGCCGTTGATTTATCTTTTTTGCTTTCCCTACCTGACCTGATCAGCTGGTTGATTGTTGGCATAGTCGTCAAATTCTCCAGATACAAAAATATCAAACTGCTCCAAACAGGAGCGAATTCGCAAACTAACAAAAGATAAGAATCTTTGTCAATCTTTTTTATTTGGTTGTGGTTTTTTTGCGAGCCGCTCTGGCTCAAAGGGTACTATCAAATTCAATTGTAACGCTGTACGCTTGAAAGCTGTGTGTCGGTTTGATCGCTCTGACAATTTTGCGGATGGGAATGGAATAATTGTAGGGCCGGAATTTCACCGACATCTCCATTCAGGTCAGTAGCGTGTGTTGCCCCTCTATCTCGAGGAATTGCATTTATACTCTTATTGCTAATCGAGTGTCAATAAAAATATGCCCCGCGTCTTCTTTTTTTATTTCTTTTTTTGTTCTGGGCATCTAACCTACCAATAGTACTTAGTTCTATGTACATACTATCCGGCAATCAATTTGCCCGTTCCTTCCGGTTATGACCTTTTCTCCGCTGAAATTGATACCATCATACCGTCCAGGACACATATCGCACCCACATAACCGTACACCCCAGGACGTTTCATTCAGTATCAATCGCGCGTACAGCGCAGCAAAAACCGGTTCAGTACAAAAGATCTGCGCCGTATTGGCAAGACCGATATACGGACAGCACAGAACAGCCAGTACATCTCCTTGATTAAGGTGCCGTGAATTGTTTCCGCATAACAGCAGCAACCCTATCACTGCAAGTACAGCAACCTGCTTGACACCTGCAGACACGGGTGCCTGAACTCCGGTTTTGCAGGTATCGGGACAATCACTACATTCAATCCGGCGAGGAAACAGTGTTGGAGGCGTTGGTGCAAAGAAGCGCTACCGCTTGAAAGACATAAGCCCCAAAGAGAAAGATTCCCGTGACTGACCCACGGATAATGGTCGCGCCATCAAGTCTTCTTCCTTTGTATAATCCGATTGTAAGTATACATGCAAATATCAGGATAAGGCGTTGTGTGAGAAAAACGAAAAATCTGCACTTTCAACCAACTGCTTGACAACGGCAAATGTTATTCCCCAAAAAAAGGTGCCGTGAGAAGCAGCATAGCTGACTTGTATCGATCCATAGCACGTATTCCAGGGGATCTGTCATGGTTAAACCATATGACCATGTATTTATACCTATTACCATTTTCCCTGACAAGAAAAATGTCTTACCGTGGCTCTATCAACAATGTTTTTATATTGACAATTAAACTTGTAATTATATAAAAGCTATCCATTGTCTTACCATTTATTATTTTATTGTTATCAAAAAAAGAAGCTCCCTTGAATTATTTTCGCTTCCTTTCCATTGCTGCCCTGCTGGCAGCTTCACTGTCTGCAACCGCCCTGAACATCAAGGTTGCTACTGTCGCCATGTCGCCGCCAATGGAGATTATTGATGTCAACAAGCAGATTGTTGGGTATGATATCGACTTCCTCAATGCCATAGCCAAAGAGGCCGGTATTGCCGTTGATTTCAAGAACACCGCATGGGACGGCATCTTTGCCGGGCTTGATTCCGGCCAGTATGATGCCATCATCTCTTCGGTAACCATCACCGACTGGCACAAAGCTAAATATGACTGCACAGATGCTTATAACGGCATCGGCCAGATCCTGGTTTTACCCAAAACCGACAAAACATCCAACACGATAGCAGATCTGAAGGGCAAGAAAGATAGCTCACAAGAGCAACTACCTTGGCACCGAACTTAACGTGGAAGCAAATTACAAGCTTACCCCGACTGTTACGCTTGGCGCTCGTGCCGGTTACGTATTCCTGGGCGATTATTTCAACTATCTTTATGATGTCAAGCTGATTGCAAGTCTTTTTTTCTGTGCTTTTACATGCTCTCCGAGGTATTAAAGCCTCGGAGAGCAGATCCCTTTTGTTTTAGAAAGCACCACACCCCACCAAGGAAGGAGACACACAATGAGCTTCAAAAAGAGTGCTGCACTGCTTTTGTCCGCTGTATTGGCCCTGTCCGTCGCTGCCGGATGCAAAAAGAAGGAGGGAGCACCGTCAGCTGAAGCACCCAAGGCTGCCGGAGACACCATCAAGATCGGTTTCCTGGGCGCCCTGACCGGTGACGTTGCCATGTTCGGCAAACCGACGCTGGAAGGTATGAAAATGGCTGCTGAAGACCTGAATGCCGCCGGCGGCGTTCTGGGTAAAAAGATTGAAATCGTTGAAGCCGACAACCGCGGCGACAAGCAGGAAGGGGCTTCCGTTACCCAGAAGCTCATCAGCCGCGACAATGTAATCGCCATCGTTGGTGACCCTACCACCGGCATTACCAAAGTTGCCGCACCGATCGCCCAAAAAGCCCAGGTTCTCCTCATCTCAGCCGGTGCTACCGGCCCAGGCGTTGTTGAGAACGGCGACTTCATCTTCCGCAACACGCTACTCGACAGCGTTGCGATCCCGGCCTGTATCGACTACTTCGCCAACGACCTCAAATACAAGAAGGTCGCCATCATTACCTCCGACAACAATGACTACAGCGTCGGTTTCTCGCAGACGTTCCGCGATGCCGCAAAGGGCAAGGGAATTGAGATTGTTGCCGATGAAAAAATCAAGGACGGCGACAAGGATTTCAGCGGCCAGGTTACCAATATCAAGGCCAAAAAGCCGGACGTAATCTTCTTCTCCGGCTACTACACCGAAGGCGCACTGATCATGAAGGAAGCCCGCAAACAGGGTGTCAAAGCCAACATGTTCGGCGGCGACGGCCTCTTCTCTCCTGAATTCATCAAACTGGGCGGCTCTGCAGTCGAAGGCTCCATGTCCGCTCTCGGCTTCGCTCCAGAGCAGGCTTCTCCTGAAACCGCAAAATTCATCGAAGCCTTCTCGAAGAAGTTTGCCGGTCAGGTCCCGGGTTTATTTGATGCCCAAGGGTATGACGGCGTCATGATGATCGCTGATGCCATCAAACGCGCCAACAGCGCCGATCCGAAGGTATTCAAAACCGCCATGGCCTCTACGAAGAATTTCCAGGGCGTATCCGGCACAATCACGATTCGGGCGAACCGCGAGCCGATCAAGACCCCTCTCTGTCTGTTGGCGGTCAAAGACGGCAAGTTCGCTCTGAAAGCCAAAGTACCGGTAAAGATGGACTAACCGATTTATCCTGTATGCCGTACCACCGTGCGGCGTCGGTTTCTGCCGACGCCGCATTTGTATGAAAGTGAGATTGTCATTCAGTTCCTTGTCAAGTGTATATACCGGTGAGCAGAGGCGGATCGTACGGCACTCTGCTGATCCTGCTGGCGGCGGTTCTCTGGGGAACAACTGGCACATCGCAGGCTTTGGCGCCTCCCGGAGCGCACCCGCTGACAGTCGGTGCCCTGCGCCTTGCGGTCGGTGGAGGGGCTCTGCTGCTGCTGGCCCTATTCCGCGGCCAGGTTACCAGGAGCTGCTTCAGGCAGCCGGGCGTTACGCTGCTGGCTGCGCTCCTGGTTGCATCATATCAACTGACGTTTTTTGAGGCGGTGGAGACAACCGGCGTCGCCGTCGGCACGATGGTGGCGATCGGCAGCGGGCCTCTTTTTGCCGGCCTGCTTGCCTATCTGGTACATAAAGAGCGCCCCGGCCGCCGCTGGCTGACAGCGACGGCATTGGCGATTGCCGGACTTTCGGTTCTTTTTATTCCATCACCCGGCAGCGTGCTGCAGGTGCGAACAGCAGGCGTGCTTCTGGCGCTGGCAGCCGGCGCATCATACGCAGGATACACACTCGCTCTCAAGCGCCTGCTGCCGGGAAGCTCATCAGATGCCGTCATCGCCGTGGTGTTCACCCTCGGGGGAATACTGCTTGCGCCGTTTCTTTTCCGCTCGGATCTTCATTGGGCGACTGAACCGGGGGGGCTGCTCGTCGTCCTGCATCTGGGACTGGTGGCCACCGCGCTGGCATATCTGCTCTTTGCCCGCGGCCTCCGCTCCGTCCCGGCTGTTCATGCTGTCACCCTGTCACTGGCGGAACCGCTGACAGCGGCCACCCTCGCGATACTTGTCCTCAAAGAGCGCCTGACGGTGGCGTCGACAATCGGCATGGGGCTGGTGCTGACAGGATTGGTCGTACTGGGAACGGCCCGCACCAGATACGTAAAAGATTGATAGCTTCCTGAGCATTCAGAGTCATCCGGATTGTCATTTTTGGCAGATTAGCGTACTGTGCTTCATCCTTAATACATCACTGGCTGCCGCAGATTTGCATCTTCAACGAGGAGTTCGCCATGTTTTTCCAGCAATTGATTAACGGTATCGCCCTGGGGAGCACCTACGCCCTGATTGCACTGGGATATACCATGGTCTACGGCATCATCACCCTGATCAATTTTGCCCACGGCGAGATCTATATGGTTGGAGCGTTTGTCGGCCTGTTCGCCACATCTATCCTCAAGGTGAATTTTTTCGTTGCCATGCTGATTGCCATGGTTGTCTGCATACTGCTCGGCGTCTTCGTTGAGCGGATCGCGTACCGCCCGCTCCGCAAATCTTCGCGGCTGTCGGCTCTCATCTCGGCAATCGGTGTATCCATCTTTCTTTCGACTCTGGCCCAGATGCTCTTCGGGGCCAATGCCAAGGGATACCCGGAAGGTGTCTTTCCGGTCAAACAGATCACCATCGGCTCCGCAGAAATTTCCACGCTCCAGCTCCTGATTATCGCGATATCGGCCACTCTTATGATCGCTCTTGAGTTCATCGTCCATAAAACGAAGATCGGCAAGGCGATGCGTGCAACCTCTGAGGATTACAACACCGCTGCCCTGATGGGGATTAACGTCAACATGGTCATATCCTTTACCTTCGCGCTCGGATCGGCACTGGCCGCCGCCGGCGGTGTTCTTGTCGGGCTGCTCTTCAACGCGGTATCCTTCAATATGGGGCTGATGGCCGGATTAAAAGCCTTTGCAGCCGCGGTGCTGGGGGGAATCGGCTCAATTCCGGGAGCGATGCTGGGCGGCTTGCTGCTGGGTGTTACCGAGGTGGCCGGTGTTGCAATCGGCTTCTCGTCCTATCGTGATGCAATCGCGTTTGCAATTCTAGTGCTGGTGCTGCTGGTAAAGCCGACCGGACTGCTGGGACGCAAAATTCAAAAGAAAGTGTAAATATTGGAGCCGGAGTAATCATATGGGTGATTTTTTACAACAGCTGATTGGGGGCATAAACCCCTACTACCTTCAGATCCTCGTCAATATCGGGATCGGGATAATACTGGCGCTCGGACTGAATGTCGTTACCGGCCTGACCGGACAGTTGTCCCTCGGACACGCCGCTTTCATGAGCATCGGTGCCTTTACCAGCGCCCTTCTCACCATCAAGCTCGGCATGCCGTTCAGTATAAACCTGATTCTGACCGGGTTTATTACCGCTGCCGTTGCTGCTCTGATCGGGCTCCCCATCCTGCGCCTGACAGGAGATTACCTGGCTATCTGCACACTCGGTTTTGCCGAGATCGTCAAGGTCGTTTTCTTGAATCTCGACATCACCAACAGGGCCCTCGGACTGACCGTACCCGCACCGAATACCACTATTCCACTGCCGGTTGTCGTCTGGGCCGTTGTACTGTTGGCAATCATCTGTGTTTCCTTCATTCACAGCTCCCGCTTCGGCAGGGCTCTCATGGCGGTCAGGGGAGACGAGATTGCAGCTGAAGCGATGGGAATAGATGTAACACTCTACAAAGTCCAGTCCTTCGCCCTCGGAGCCTTTATTGCCGGCGTCGGCGGGGGTCTCTACGCTCATTTCATGGGCTACATCAATCCATCCGATTTCGGCTTTCTTAAATCGGTCGACATTCTCAGCATGATAGTTCTTGGGGGACTTGGCAGCATTACCGGGAGCGTTATCGGTGCAACTATACTATCGGCCGCACCGGAGTTTTTACGCTTCATGGCCTCCTACCGCATGCTGGTCTACGGCGGCCTGCTGGTCTGCATGATGATCTTCCGCCCTAACGGCCTGATGGGCACTATAAGCTTCACCGGACTGGTACTCCGCGCTCTGGGGCGCAAACCGCACCTGAAAACTATTATGGAACATAAAATATCTGAGACATCGAGACCGGTCAATGGCGATACTTGAACTGAATCATGTAACCATTCAATTTGGCGGCCTCGTGGCCGTCAACGACGTCAACCTGAAGGTGGAAGAAGGGACGATCCAGGCTCTGATCGGCCCGAACGGCGCCGGCAAGAGCACGCTCTTCAACCTGATAACCGGCATCTACAGCCCTACCAGCGGGTCAATCTCTTTCAAGGGGAACTCCGTCAGCGGAACTCCGACCTTCAAGATTGCAGCTGCCGGTATCGGTCGTACATTCCAGAACATCCGGCTGTTCACCGACCTGACTGTGCTTGATAACATCCTGATCGGCGCCCATAGTCGCGGGCGGTGGAATCTGGCCGGTGCCCTGATGAAGTTCACCCCCTGGGTGCGCAAAGAGGAGGGGGAACTGCTTGACGTGGCCAAAGATTGCCTGCAGATGGTCGACCTCTCCTATCGCGCCTTTGAACTGGCAGGCAACCTCCCCTATGGTGAGCAGCGCCGGCTTGAAATAGCGCGGGCTCTGGCACTCAAACCGGACCTGCTGCTGCTCGATGAGCCGGCTGCCGGAATGAACCCCCAGGAAAAAGCCGAACTGATGACGATGGTCCAGCGCATCCGCGCTACCGGCATCACCGTTTTTCTGGTCGAACATGACATGAAGTTCGTCATGGGGATTTCGGACCGGATTGCCGTTCTTGATTACGGTGAGAAGATCGCCGAAGGTCTGCCGGAAGAGATCAGGCAGAACCCCAAGGTTATCGAAGCGTATCTCGGAAAGGGGGGTGGCGATGCTCACTCTTGACAAACTCTACGTCAACTACGGCGCCATCAAGGCGCTGAAAAGCATTTCCTGCCGGGTTGAAAAGGGGGAGATTGTCGCCCTGATCGGTGCCAACGGGGCCGGTAAAACAACCATCCTTAATGCCATTTCCGGGATTGTCCCGACCCTTTCCGGCACGGTAACATTTATGGGCGAGACGATCACCGCCATCCCGCCGCACGAGATCGTCAAGCGCGGGATTTCGCAGGTCCCCGAGGGACGACGCGTCTTTGCCAATATGTCCGTCCTCGAAAATTTAGAGATGGGCGCATACATCCGCAACGACACAAAGGCGATCCTTGAGGAGATCGATCAGGTCTTTGCCCGTTTTCCGCGCCTGTTCGAGAGGAAAAAACAGCTGGCCAAAACCCTCTCCGGCGGGGAACAGCAGATGCTCGCCATGGGGAGGGCTCTGATGTCCCGTCCCAAACTGCTGCTGCTTGACGAACCGTCCATGGGACTGGCACCGATGCTGGTAGCGCAGATTTTTGCGATCATTCAGGAGATCAACGCAGGCGGCACGACAATCATGCTGGTCGAACAGAATGCCAACATGGCCCTTTCGATTGCCCATCGCGCCTATGTCCTTGAGACCGGTGAGGTTGTACTGCAGGGACCTGCCGACGAACTGGCCGCCAACCCGGAAGTCCGCAAAGCCTATCTCGGGGAATAAGTGGATCTGTCCTCGTGAGCAATAAACCGATCGTAAACCCCTACCTGGCGGTACTGGCAGGGGTTTTTGCCGTTTCATTCTCCGCCCTTTTTGTCAGGCTCTCGACAGCACCGGCCCTGATAATTGCCACCTATCGCCTGCTGTTTACCTTCCTGATTCTGGCCCCCTACTCCCTGCTTCGCTGTCGGACCGATCTTGTCACACTATCATGGGGGCAGCGCGGTCTGGCGGCAGGAAGCGGCATCTGCCTTGCCCTGCATCTAGTCACCTGGTTTATCTCACTACGCTATACCAGCGTTGCCAGTTCAGTTGTTCTCGTGACCACGCAACCGGTTTTTGTCGTAATCGGCTCCTGGTTATTTTTCAGAGAGCGGGTAAGCCGGATGGCACTTTGGGGAGGCGCCCTGGCGCTGGTCGGCAGCTTCATCATCGGTGCTGCCGATTTCCAGATCGGCAGGGAGGCGTTCTGGGGGGATCTTCTCGCTCTGTCAGCTGCAGTTTTTGTCTCCGGGTATCTCCTGATCGGCCGACGACTGCGAGGGACGATATCCCTGCCGGTATATACATTCTACACCTACGGCAGCAGTGCAGCGGCGCTGATCATTACGAGCATCGCAACCGGCACCCCCTTTGCCCCCTACCCTGCACGCGACTGGATTCTTTTTCTGGCGCTGGCGATTGTCTGCACCGTCATCGGCCACACCGTCTTCAACTGGGTACTGCGCTATGTCCAAGCCTCCGTTGTCTCGGTCAGCGTACTGGGGGAGCCGCTGGGGGCCATCCTGTGGGCTTCGCTGTTTTTGCGTGAATTCCCGACGTTGCGACAGACAATCGGCGCCTGTTTCATCTTTGGCGGCCTGTTCATCTTTACCCGTTTTTCAGCGGGGCACGGGACTTCGGCACTCCATACCGATGTGTGTCCAAAGGGGTGACGGGCGTGCAGAAAAAGACAGGCCAGCAGCACAATGCCGCAACAGGCCTCGGGTACGGCATTCTGGCGTATCTGATCTGGGGATTTTTCCCGGTCTACTTCAAGGCGCTTGCCGGCGTACCTCCCATGCAGGTTGTTTGCCACCGGATCGTCTGGTCGGTACTGTTCCTCTGGCTGATCATAGTCTGGCGTGGGAGATGGGGGACCATCCGGGATGCTCTGCACGACCGTCGGGCGTTGACACTGCTGACCGTATCGGCTCTGCTGATCGCCACCAACTGGCTGGTGTTTATCATTGCCGTGGGGCATGCCCAGGTCATCCAGTCCAGCCTCGGCTATTTCATCACCCCATTTGTCAGTGTACTGCTCGGTTTCCTCTTTTTTCAGGAGCGGCTGCGTCGGCTGCAGCTGGTCAGCCTGCTGCTGGCCGCAGCCGGAGTCCTGATGCTGACGATTCAATACGGCCGTTTTCCCTGGGTGGCGATGATACTGGCGCTTACATTCGGTTCCTACGGCCTGTTCCGCAAGATTGTAACGGTTGATTCGCTGACCGGCCTGACTGTGGAGACGCTGTTGCTCGGCCCCGCGGCGCTCGGCTATCTGATTTTTGTCTCCTGGCAGGGAACAGGTGCCTTTCCGGCTCAGGGGACACAGACGGTGACTCTGCTGGTGCTGGCCGGTGTTGCAACCGCAGTACCGTTGCTGCTCTTCGCCTCGGCGGCCCGGCTCCTCCGACTTGCCACGATCGGTTTTCTGCAGTACATCACGCCGACACTCCACTTCCTGCTGGCAGTGCTGCTGTACAAAGAGCCGTTTACCCGGGCTCACCTGGCGAGCTTCCTGTTTATCTGGGGCGGACTCTGCTGTTATTCTTATGATGCCTGGCGGGGAATGAGGGAGGCCAGAAAGAACAGCCGTTCATGCGAGATTTTGTAATAACAAAACGGCAGAATCACGTTGACGGTGGCTTGTCCGTGGTGATACTGTTACCATCCGCACAAGCGCACAATATCTATCTTTCCGGTACCTAGCGGAACATCCCACTGCTATAGTTTAGGAGACGTACGATGAAAAAGATTTTTACTCTTGCAGTACCCTTTCTGTTGGTTTCCTGTGTGCTGTTCTCGACCGTCCTTGCGGCGGAAGCCCCGAAAAAGGTTCTGATCGGTGTCTCCAAGATCGTATCGCACCCCGCACTTGATGCCGTTGTGAAGGGGCTGCAGGATGAACTGGCCGCTGCAAAGATCAATGCCGAGTATGACCTGCAGAATGCGAACGGCGATATCAATGCTGCTGCCTCCATCGCCACCAAGTTTCAGTCGGAAAAGGTGACCCTGGCTGTCGGCGTAGCCACCCCCACCTCCCAGTCGCTGGTGAACACCCTCAAGGGTATTCCGATCGTCTTTACCGCCGTCACCGACCCGGTCAAGGCCGGATTGGTTTCGTCACTAAAAAAAGGTGACAAAAACGTTACCGGAGTGTCCGATATGACCCCGGTGAGACAGCAGATCGAACTGCTGCTCAAGGTCAAGAAGATCAAGCGCCTCGGCCATATCTACACCAGTTCCGAGGAAAATGCGGTCGTACTGGCCGGCATCGTCAAACAGGTCTGCAAGGAACTGAACATCGAATTCGTGGAAACAACCGTTTCCAAGTCGTCAGAAGTGAAGCAGGCGGTCCAGGCCATCATCAGACGCGTGGATGCGCTGTACATCAGCACCGACAACACGGTCGTCTCGGCCATGAGCGCTGTTACGGACGTGGCGATGAAGGCCGGGGTGCCGATCATGTCGGCCGACCCGAGTTCTGCAGAAAACTACCCGGTTCTGGCTGCCTGGGGCTTCGATTACTATAAGATGGGGAGGACTACCGGCAAACTTGTCGTCGAGATTCTCAAAGGGAAAAAGCCGGAGCAGATTCCGACCCGGTTTATGACCAAGACCAACGACGTTGACCTGCTTATCAATCTGGACGTGGCAAAAAAACTCGGCCTGACGTTTCCCAAAGATATCGTCAAGAACGCCAACAAGGTCGTTCAAAACGGTAAATTGACCAAAAAATAACGTACTCAGATTGCGCCAGGCGATCACTGAGATCGCCTGGCGTTATTATTTTTTCCAGCCCTGATAGACAGGATAATGCCTAACTTACTAAAGGACGCCCGGCACCGCTATGATTGAAGCAATTCTGGTAGAAGGCCTGATATACGGGATAATGGTCCTGGGGGTGTTTATTACCTTCAGGGTTCTAGATTTTCCGGACCTGACGGTAGACGGATCGTTCCCGCTGGGAGCGGCCCTGATGGTACAATGCATCCTGCTCGGCACTAACATCTGGCTGGCGCTGCTGGTGGCGTTCATCGGCGGTGTCCTGGCCGGCGTGACGACGGCGCTGATCCACAACCACCTCAAGGTGCCCAATCTCCTGGCCGGAATCCTGACCATGACCATGCTCTATTCGATCAACATCCGCATCATGGGCAACCGCGCCAACGTACCGGTACTCAAGCAGGAGACTATCCTCTCCAAGGTTACGGAACTGTTCAGCGGCAGCATCCCGGATGAATATATTATGCTGATCTTCTTCGTGGTCGTGGTGGGGGTCATCAAGGTTCTGGTCGACCTGTTCTTCCGTACCGATCTCGGCATGACCATGGGCGCCATGGGCAACAATGAACAGATGGTCATCTCCCAGGGGGTCAACCCCAAGACGCTTAAAACAATCGGTGTCGGCCTGTCCAACGGCCTGGTGGCAATATCCGGCGCATTCGCGGCGCAATACTTAGGTTTTGCCGATGTCGGGCTCGGCCAGGGAATCATCATCTCCGGACTGGCTTCTGTCATGATCGGTGAGTTTTTGGTCATGAAGAGCAACCGTATCGGCATCCTGACGCTCTGCGCGATCACCGGTTCGATCCTCTTTCACGGGGTCATGTACCTCGGGCGCTATTACGGCTACCTCATCGAGATGACCCCCAACGACCTCAACCTGATCAAGGGGCTCCTGATCATCGTGCTGCTGATCGTAACCCAGAGCAAGAAACTGAAAAAGGCTGCCATCAGGGCAATGGTGGATAAATGATAGCTCTCAGAAATGTTTCCATGGTTTTTAATCCCGGCACTGTCAACGAGAACCAGGCCATCAGCACGATCAACCTGAGGGTAAAAGAGGGTGACTTCATCACGGTCATCGGCAGCAACGGCGCCGGGAAGTCCACGCTCTTCAACCTGATCGCCGGCACAATCATCCCGACCGGGGGGGGCATCACCCTGAACGGCCGCGACATCACCCGCGAGCCGGAGTTCCGGCGCGCCCGGCATATCGGCAGGATCTTCCAGAATCCACTGCTCGGAACAGCCTCCAACATGAGCCTTGAAGACAACATGATGATCACCTACAAAAAGGGGTTCAAGTGGCTGAAGCGGAGCCTGAACAACCGCATGCGGGACTACTTCCGGAGTGAATTGACCCAGCTGAGAATGGGCCTTGAGGACCGCATGAAGGAGAACCTGGCCATGTTTTCCGGAGGCCAGCGCCAGGCCCTGACCCTGCTGATGATGGTTCTGTCAAAACCGGACCTGATCCTGCTGGATGAACACACAGCCGCGCTTGACCCAAAAAACGCGCAGATCGTGCTGGAACTGACACACAAGTTCATCAGGGAGTACAAACTCACCTCAATGATGATCACCCACAACATGAACCACGCCATAGAGTTCGGCAATCGCCTGCTGATGATGGACAAAGGGGAAATCATCTTCGATGTGCAGGGGGAGGAGAAGCAGGCGCTGACTGTAGAGAAACTGATCGAAAAGTTCCACCAGATCCGTCACAAATCCTTTGAAAACGACCGGACACTGCTGTCAGAAGATTAGCAGGCAGCACGCATGTTCTTTACGCAAAAACGCCGTGCGATTTCCGCTGCACGGCGTTTTTGCGTATGGAACATCTGCAGATCTAGGCCTGTTTTTCCTCCATATATGCATTAAAGCGCCGCACGTGCCCCAAGGCGATCTCCCTTGCCCGCTCTGCTTCACCGGCAGATACCGCAGCAACTATGTTGCACAGATCGGTGAAGTTTTCCTGCAGCAACTCCTTGTTCCAGGGCAGGTAGTTTTCATAATAGGTATGGATGTTGTGATAGACGCTCGTAAGCACGGTGATGAAAAGCGGATTGCCGCTCATACGGGCAAGCGCCATGTGGATCTGTTCGTCGGTGCGGACAAAGGCGTCCCACCCTTTGCGGCCTTCCTTGAGGTGCCCTTGCGCCACCGCCAACAGACCCTGGAGGGATGCAATATCCTGTTCGCCTGCCCGCTGGGCTGCCAGGGCGGCCACCCCCCCTTCCATCCCCTCGCGGAACTCCGCAAGGTCGCGCAGTGACACCGCCCGGTTGCGGATCAGCAGCCCCAGATTTTCACTGAGTTTCTCACTGTTCACTTCCCGTATGATGGAGCCGCCGGCAACACCGGTGCGAATTTCAATCAACCCTTTTTGCTCCAATACCCGCAATGCTTCACGCAACGTTCCACGGCTGATGCCGAACTGTTCCTTCAACTCCCGTTCCGCCGGAAGCATGCTGCCGGGCTTGAGTGTCCCCTCCATAATGGCTTCCTGAATCTGCTCGACCACATCCTGATACGCCTTGTTCTGCTTAACCTGTTTAAACATTGAGTATCCTTTCCGAAGGGGTTGGCGCAACATACCATTGCCGCGGCGGCGTGACAAGTCATTAGCGTGCAACGGGCCCTGCAATTTCCGCAGTCACCAGGGCCTTGTATCTGACGGATATTGCAGTAGTATAAATCCGTACCATGTTTACGATTCGATGCATCTTTCTTCCAGAAACGTGGTCAGCTGTGCCCGAAATTTTCTTGACAATATGCACGGAGTAATTTACGAATGGTTAAACCATTAGCAGTTTGCGTGGCATTCATACGGTGACAAGGAGAATATATGAACAGCACAGCGCTCAATCAGAAAATTATCGCTCGAGGCAGGGAATTTTTCAGCACCGTTGCCGGGGAAAAGCCGTCACTCTTCAACAAGGGAGCCTGGATGGGCAAAGTCATGGACTGGAGCATGCAGAACGAGCAGTTCAAGATCCAGATGTTCCGCTTCGTTGACGCCTTCCCGTCATTGACTACGGGTAAGCTGCTTACCGACCACATTCGTGAATATTTTGGCGAAGAGAAAGATATGCCGCCCGTTCTCCAGACCGGTGCAAAGATGGCCGGCATGCTCGGGTCCCTTGGGGGGGCGGTGCTCAACAAGGTCATTTCAGCCAACATTCAGGAGATGGCCCGCCAGTTCATCGTCGGTGAAAACACCAGGGAGGCGGTCAAAAACATTGAAAAACTCCGCAAGGAGGGTTTTGCCGCGGTGGTGGATGTGCTGGGCGAAGCGACACTGACAGAAGAGGAGGCCGAGGAGTACGTCGGCACCTACCTGAAGGTGCTGGAGAGCCTGAAGAAGGAGCAGCAGGAATGGAAAGGGTTGCCGGGACGGGGCGGCGACCAGGGCTTAGACTGGGGGCATGCGCCCAAGATCAACGTAGCGGTTAAGCCGACGGCGCTCTTTGCCCTGGTCAATCCACAGGATTTTGAAGGTTCGGTGGAGGCCATGCTGAAGCAGCTGCGCCGCATTGCAGCCAAGGTTGTCGAGGTGGGCGGTTTCCTCTGCATCGACATGGAATCGTACCGTCACAAGGATATCATCATTGAGCTGTATCGCCGGCTTAAATCGGAATACCTCGACTACCCGCATATCGGTATCGTCCTGCAGGCCTATCTTAAGGATACGGACAAGGACCTGAACGACCTGCTGGCCTGGGCCAGGGAGCGTAAAACCCAGATCTCGGTGCGGCTGGTAAAAGGAGCCTACTGGGACTACGAAGGGGTCAAGGCCAAGCAGAACGACTGGGCAATCCCGGTCTGGACTATCAAGGCCGAGAGTGATGCCGCTTTTGAGCGCCAGTCGCGGGTGATCCTTGAAAACCACCAGATCTGCCACTACGCCTGTGCCTCACACAATATCCGCTCAATATCGGCTGTCATAGAGATGGCTCAGGAGTTGAATGTGCCGGAATCCCGCTACGAGTTCCAGGTGCTGTACGGCATGGCAGAGCCGGTCCGCAAGGGGATCCTCAAGGTTGCCGGCCGCATCCGGCTCTACTGCCCCTATGGCGACATGGTGCCCGGCATGGGATATCTGGTGCGTCGTCTGCTGGAAAATACCGCCAACGAATCCTTCCTGCGCCAGAGTTTCGCCGAGGACGCCCAGATCGAGCGTCTGCTGGAAGATCCGGCAGTAACTGCCGAGCGGGAGCGCAACGCACGCCTGCAAAAGAAGAGGGAGGTTAAAACCGGCCCCGGCGGTCTGCCGCGTTTCGAAAACGAAGCGATGGTGGATTTCACCCGTGCCGACCACCGTGCCGCATTTCCGCAGGCCATAGCCCAGGTACGCAAACAATTGGGCAAGACATATCCTCTCTACATTGACGGCAGGGAAGTGGCGACGAAAGACACTGTCAACACGGTCAATCCGGCCAACCCGGCCGAGGTGCTGGGCAAGATTTCCCAGGCCGGAGTGGATGAGGCGAAACTGGCCATTGCCGCTGCCAAAAAAGCTTTCCCGGCCTGGCGCGACACGGCTCCCCGCGTACGCGCCGAGTATCTGCTGAAAGGCGCAGTTGCAGCCCGCAGGCGCATCTTTGAACTGTCAGCCTGGCAGGTATTGGAAATCGGCAAGCAGTGGGACCAGGCCTATGCCGATGTCACCGAAGCGATCGACTTCCTCGAGTACTATGCCCGCGAGATGATCCGCTACGGCGAACCTCAGCGGATCGGCAACGCTCCCGGTGAGATCAACCAGTACTTCTATGAACCGAAAGGGATTGCCGCGATCATCTCCCCCTGGAATTTCCCTCTGGCTATCAGCCTCGGTATGGCGGCGGCAGCGATCGTAACCGGCAACACCGTGATCTTCAAACCCTCCAACCTCACCGGCATCATCGGCTGGAACCTGGTGGAGATCTTCCGTGAGGCCGGTCTTCCCGCGGGAGTATTCAACTATATCCCCGGCAAAGGCTCCGTGATCGGCGACTACATGGTCGATCACCCGGACGTATCGCTGATCGCCTTCACCGGTTCGGTTGAAACCGGTCTGCGCATCATCGATCGCGCAGCCAAGGTATATCCGGGTCAGCCAAACGTCAAAAAGATCATCTCCGAGATGGGGGGTAAAAACGCCATCATCATCGACGACGATGCGGATCTGGATGAGGCGGTTCCTCACGTACTCTACTCGGCCTTCGGCTTCCAGGGACAGAAATGTTCGGCCTGTTCACGCGTTATCGTGCTGGATGCGGTTTATGATAAATTTGTGGACCGCCTGGTCAAGGCGGCAACGGTCTACCGGGTGGGACCGTCAGAAGACCCCGGGAACACCATGGGAGCTGTGTCGGAAGCGGCAGCGATGAAGAGCATCAAGGAATATATCGAGGTCGGAAAACAGGAGGGAAAACTGCTCTACTCCAGCCCGGTTCCGGATGGAGACGGCTACTGGGTGCCGCTTACGATCATCGGCAACATAACCCCCGAACACCGCATCGCCCAGGAGGAAATTTTCGGACCGGTGCTGGCGGTCATGCGCGCCAGGGATTTCGACCAGGCAATCGACTGGGCAAATTCCACCCGTTTCGCCCTGACCGGCGGGGTCTTCAGCCGCAGCCCCGAGCACCTCGTTCATGCACGGCGTGAATTCCGCGTCGGCAACCTGTACATCAACCGCAACAATACCGGGGCACTGGTTGGCCGGCAGCCCTTCGGCGGCTCACGCATGTCCGGCGTCGGCACCAAAGCAGGGGGACCGGACTACCTGCTTCATTTCATGGACCCGCGGGTGGTTACGGAGAATACCATGCGGCGTGGATTTGCACCTATTGAAGAGGATGATGACTGGGTAGAATAACGGAATTGCGTTCGGCTAAATTAAATAAGTGTCTGCTGGCAGGCCGGTTCCCTAGCGGCCTGTCAGCCGGACATTGAGAAACACCGAAACCAGTACAATCGCCATTCCGAGAGCCTGCATTAGGTCGATCCGTTCTTTCAGCACGACCGTAATGCAGGCAAGGGAAAGAATCGGCACCAGCAGTGCACAGTTGGATGAGCGACCGGTCGGGATCATCCGCAGTGCCCTGTTCCAGAGGATAAAGGCCACTGCTGTGGGGAAAATCCCCAGGTAGGCCATCAGCAGCATATCGGTGCCGGATATCGACCACTGCATGGGGTAAAGCGGCAGCAGACAGAGCAGGAACAGCATGCCGAACAGGTTCAGCAGAAACATGCCGGGCGTAACACTGAAACTGGCATGCTTGATCAGCACACAGAACAGGGCGAAACTGAAGGCGGTACCGAGTGCAACCGCCACACCGATTGAAAGCCGCAGGTCACCAACCCCGCCCCCCGCAGAAACAAGCACGAACACCCCAACGAACCCCAGGAAAACGCAACAGAGTGCCCACCAGTCGGATTTTTCCCGAAACAGAAGCCACGACAGCAACAGCATCATCAGCGGATAGGTATAGTGCAGGATGACCGCCTGGCTGGCCGGAATATATTCGTATGTTTTCAAGCAGAGAAACTGCTGGACGCCCAACCCGATGATCCCCGCCACAGGGAAGAACAACGGGCGCTGACGAAATTCGGCAACAATCGAGCCGACCCGCTTCTCGCGGACCAGGAGGCAAAACAGCGTCAGAGTGGCCCAGATGGCGATCCAGACGACAACCGAATAGCTGCTCATGCGGGTCACCGCCATCTTGAAACCGGTGCCGAGCGTGGCAAACATGGCCACCGCCAGCAGGGCATAGAGTGTTCCTTTGAATCTTTCAGTCATGCCGGCCTCTTCCTAGCATGCAGCAAGCCTGATGACCGGCCTATGCAGGGGATTGCGGGCTAACAGCGGTTTCCCGAGCGTGCATTCGGCCGCCTGCAGTGCTTCGGCCACCGCGACCTGCCGAGCGGACAGTTCAAAACTGTTGCCGGCGGAAAGCAGGTAATCCCGTCCGTCACCACATGTCAGCCAAATGGTGCCGCTGCTGCAGCGCAGAATGACACCATCCTTCTCGCCATCCAACCGAATCAGTTCACCCTGACTAAGAGAGCATTCCATCGTCAATTCCCTCCTTTGTTGATAATGGCGACACCCTACACCGCTCCAAGCAAAAAAAACAGATACAGAAAATCAGTTTTGTAACCATAACAGTTCCATGATATACAGACTGTACCCACCCAAAAGGGGTGGAACTGTACCTGCCGGAGCCCGGCAGACCGGAGTATGATATGGCAATGATAAACGGACAAAAAAACAGTGCGGTTGTTTCGCTGCTCTACGAGCAGGTAGCCGGAGAGATATCAGGCTTGATCAATCAGGGGACCTTTCGGGCAGGCGATCGGGTACCGTCGATCCGCCAGCTCAGCCGACGGTTCGATGTAAGCATCAACACGGTCATGCAGGCCTACAGCATGCTGGAAGACCAGCGACTTATCGAGGCGCGTCCGCAGTCCGGCTACTATGTCCGCAGCCGGGTACCGGAAATACGGGAACCGGACCTGCAGTCGCGGTCATTTACCGCTCCGACTACGGTCACGATCAGTGACCTGTGCCAGCAGGTTATGCGCAACATGATGAACCGTGATCTGCTGCCGCTCGGGAGCGCCATACCGAGCGCACAGAACCTGCCGATCGACAAGCTTAACCGGATTATGGCAAGCGAGCTGCGACGATACGGAGAGCAGGGGGTTCTGTACCAGATGCCCCCCGGCTATGAACGCCTGCGGGTGCAGATCGCCCGCCGGGCCCTCGTGGCCGGCATCAGCAGCGGGCCGGACGATATCCTGGTAACGTCGGGGTGTGTCGAAGCGGTGTTGCTGGCGCTGCGGGCCACCTGCCGCGCCGGTGACACCATCGCGGTCGAGTCCCCCTTCTACTTTAATTTCATGCAGATGATCGCGGAGCTCGGATTGAAGGCCCTTGAAATCCCTTCAACTCCCCGGGACGGCATCAGCATCGAGGCGCTGCGCTATGCCATCGGACAGGGCAAGATCAGCGCCTGTCTGGTCATTACCAATTTCAGCAACCCTCTGGGGAGCCTGATGCCTGATGAGCGCAAGCGTGAACTGGTCGAACTGCTGGCGCGTCACGAAATTCCACTGATAGAGGATGACATCTACGGTGATCTGACCTTCGGCAACGAACGTCCCACCGCCGCCAAATCATTTGACCGTTCCGACCTCGTCATTTACTGCTCGTCGTTTTCAAAGACCATTGCCCCCGGTTACCGGATCGGCTGGGCGATTGCCGGGCGTTTTCAGAGTGAGATGGAACGGCTCAAGATGATCATGAATGTAGCCCCTTCCTCGCCGCCTCAACTGGCTCTGGCCGAGTTCCTTGCAACCGGCGGCTACGACCACCATCTGAGAAGCATCCGGAGGGTCCACGCCCGCAACATGTCACAGATGGCCGATGCCGTGGCCCGCTATTCCCCCCCCGGTACCCGTATGACCCACCCGGCCGGCGGTTTCATCCTCTGGGTAGAGATGCCGGAGGGAACCGACGCCATCCTGTTGTACCATCGTGCGCTGGAGAAGGGGATCAGCATCGTTCCCGGCCCGCTCTTTTCACTTTCCAGCAAATACGGCAATCATATCCGTCTGTCTGCAGCGCAGTGGGACGATAAGATTGAACAGGGGATCAAGACCCTTGGGTCGCTGGCTCATGAACTGCTGCCGTGATACTGACTCTGAGGCGGGAACGGGACTATGACGGAATCGGTTGACACAGGAACAAAAGGAGTTGTGCTGGCCGGCCTGGCTGCCGCCTGGCCGATCTGTCTCGGCTATTTTCCGATAGGGCTGTCGCTGGGGGTACTGGCCCAGAAAGGGGGACTGGCACCTTGGCAGATGGCTGCCATGTCCCTGCTGGTCTTTGCCGGCGGCTCCCAGTTCATCGCCGTTGCCATGCTCGGGACCGGAGCCTCGGCGCTGGCGATCGTATCCACGGTCTTCATGGTCAACCTGCGCCACCTGCTGATGAGTTCGGCCTTGGCGGTCCATTTCCCCGGAGCCTCCCGCCGCTTTCTGGCACTTTTCGCCTACGGCATCACCGACGAAAGTTTCGCCGTCAACCTGACACGCTTCAACGGTGGGGAGTGGGACCGCAGCAGCGCCCTGACCCTCAATCATGCGGCCAACGCCACCTGGGTGGTCAGCAGCGTGATCGGCGTGTATCTGGGGCAACTGCTCCCCCCCGGCGCTGCCGGAGTCGATTATGCCCTGACCGGGATGTTCATCTGCCTGCTGGTCTTCCAGCTGCGCAGCCCGATATTCACGGCCACCGCACTGATAGCGGCTGCCTGTTCCCTGCTGACCTACCTCTGGCTGCCGGGCAACGCCTATGTGATCGTCGCCTCCTGCCTCTCTGCCACAGCGGGACTGATCCTGAAACGGTTCATGAAAAAACGGGGGGGCAGTCATGAATAGCCGGGACTTCCTGCTGTTGATGCTGGCGATGGGGGCGGTTACCTACCTCCCCCGCCTGCTCCCACTGGTAATGCTTTCCCGCCGCACCCTGCCGGGGTGGTTTGCCGAATGGCTGGAACTGATCCCGTCAGCAATCCTGAGCGCCCTGATCGCACCGACTCTTTTCGCACAACCTGATCCACGGCTCTTCACCCTTGGCAACGTGGAACTGCTGGCGGCGCTCCCCACCCTGCTGTGCGCCTACAAGAGCCGTTCCCTTGCCGGGACGGTGGTGGTGGGCATGCTCTGCTACTGGGGACTGAAACAGGTGATGTAACATGGTGATTCAGTGTTCAGGTGCGCCACTCACCATGTCCGGCGCACAAAACAACAGGCCGCTCCATAAAGGAAACGGCCTGTATAATGCGTACGGTTGAAGCAAGACAGTGGTGTTACATCATCCCACCGCCCGTGGTTGTGGGCTCTGTCA
>VFJM01000406.1 GCA_009886055.1 Geobacter sp.
AAAACTAAAATAGTTGCCACAGTCGGCCCCGTAAGCTCCTCACCGGAAATGATACAAAAATTGATGCAGGCCGGTGTCGATATATTCAGGCTGAACTTTTCCCACGGTGAAAATTCACAAAAACTGAAACTGATCAGGACTATTCGGAGTGTCTCTGATAAACTTGGCCGCCAAGCCGGTATCCTCGGTGATCTTCAGGGGCCTAAAATCAGGACCGGGAAGATGGCAGGCGACGGCATGCTGCTGACCAAAGGGCAGGAAGTCGTTATCACTACCGACGACGTGCTCGGCAGTGATGGTGTTATTCCAACGATTTATCACTCTTTGCCGCATGACGTGCATCCCGGTTCCCGAATCCTGCTGGATGACGGATTGCTGGAACTGAAGGTCGTTGCGCTCGATGGTGAACGGGTTCGCTGCCTGGTAGTTGCGGGTGGGCTTCTCAAGAACAACAAAGGGATCAATCTGCCCGGAGTGAACGTTTCAGCCCCCTGCCTTACCGAAAAGGACCTGGTAGACCTCGACTTCGCTCTTGAAGCTGGCGTTGATTTTATTGCGCTCTCTTTTGTGCGGACTGCCGAGGATATTGAAGAAATAAAGAGAATAATTTCTGCCAAGGGGAAAGATACTCCGGTTATCGCCAAAATTGAAAAGCCCGAGGCGCTCCGCAACTTCAAGAAGATACTGAAGGTTACCGATGCCGTTATGGTTGCACGTGGTGACCTGGGTGTCGAAATTGAGCCGGAGAAGGTTCCCATGTATCAGAAAAAAATCATCCAGGCCTGCAACAAGGCCGGCAAACCGGTTATAACGGCTACTCAGATGCTGGACTCCATGATCCGCAATCCACGCCCAACCCGGGCTGAGACATCCGACGTGGCAAATGCAATTATAGACGGCACCGATGCTATCATGCTTTCGGCAGAAACGGCTTCAGGTGATTACCCAATAGAATCGGTCGAGACGATGGTGCGCATAGCCAAAGACGTTGAAAGCGCGGATTTACATGTGGTTGACGGCCGTTTCGATGCGGATATGACAACGGCACAAGCGGTCGCTGAATCGTCCTGCCGGACTGCCGCTATTCTTAAGGCGAAGGCAATAGCGGTATTTACCCGATCCGGCAGCACTGCGGCGCTTATATCCGCCTTCCGCCCATCAACCCCCATCATAGCATTTACCGCATCGCCGGAGATACGCCGCAGACTATCAATCTACTGGGGCGTGCAATGTACTGATGTTGGAATCATGGAAAATACCGACCAGCAGATTCATGAAGTAGAGAAAAAGATGTTGGCAACAGGTTTCCGCTACGGAGATCAAGTTGTTATTACCATGGGCATCCCCATTGAAACGCGCGGTTCGACAAATCTTATGAAAGTACACAATCTTGGTACTCACGGATTTTACGAAGTATTTTAGGGAAACTAGCAGTTGGCCGATTATTTTTTTACCGTTGTTCCATTTTTCTTTTGACAGGTTGAATTTGTTTGTGATAGAAAGCGAGTCCCTTTTGGAACGAAAGTTTACGGGGCTCCCAGAAAAAAGATTGTCGGCGGTAAAAAAGTTGT
>VFJM01000223.1 GCA_009886055.1 Geobacter sp.
TATGAGCTTCATATTCATGCCGGAAATAATTTATGGTAGAGAGAACCGGATTTGGTGCAGTCTGCCCCAAACCGCACAGGGAAGCTTTCTTGATGGAGGCGCCCAAGTCCAGAAGAGCATCGATATCAGAGGGCTCGCCACGTCCTTCGGTTATTTTGGTGAGGATATCAAGCATGACTTTGAGGCCGATCCGGCAGGGAACACACTTCCCGCAGGATTCAGTCCTGGTAAAGGTCAGGAAGAACTTGGCAACATCGACCATACAGGTTGTTTCGTCCATGACAACCAGACCACCAGACCCCATCATTGCGCCTGCCTGGATAAGGGCATTGTAATCAACCAGCGTATCAAGCAACTCTTCCGGTATGCAGCCTCCGGACGGGCCGCCGGCCTGAACCGCCTTGAACTTGCGGTTGTTGACGATACCGCCGCAGACATCGAAAAGGACTTCCCGCACCTTCATACCGGCCGGAACTTCTACAAGACCGGTATGCTTGACTTTGCCGGTAACGGCAAAGATCTTGGTTCCTTTGGTCGTTTCCGTACCAAGAGCTGCGTACCAGTCAGAGCCATTGTTGATGATGTGACGGACATTGGCAAAAGTTTCGACGTTGTTGATGTTGGTAGGATGACCCCACAAACCTTTGACTGCAGGAAAGGGGGGCCGGGGACGACTCATGCCGCGCTCACCTTCAATGGAGGCCATCAGGGCTGTTTCCTCGCCACAGACGAAGGCACCGGCGCCCATCTTGATGCGCATGTCGAAGTCAAGACCCCAACCTTTGATATTTTTACCCAGGTACCCCTTTTCATAGCAGACATCAATGGCATGCTGGAGACGCTGCACAGCAAGTGGATATTCGGCACGAACATACACATACCCATACGTCGCACCGATTGCGTAGCCGGCAATCTGCATACCTTCGATAATGCAGTAGGGGTCGCCTTCAAGGATAGATCTGTCCATAAATGCGCCGGGATCACCCTCATCCGCGTTGCAGATCAGATATTTGTGATCACCAGGGGATGCCTTGCAGAAAGACCATTTCATGCCGGTCGGAAAGCCGCCGCCCCCACGGCCACGAAGACCGGATTTTTTCACTTCTTCAATAACGTCTTCCTGCTTCATACTTTTGACGCATTTTTCAATCGCCTGAAATCCCTTTGAGTCACCACCCAGGTAAGCATCAAGGCTGTCAGGATCGATTTCACCGCAGTTGCCCATGACGACGCGCATCTGTCTTTCGAGAAAGGTGTTGTAATACGGCTTGGCCTTGCGCTTTTCCATGGTTGTATTGCCAACGATGTGTTCCATGACAATCTTCTCAACTTCTTCCGGAAGAACAAAGTCGTAGGTAACCCGTCCCTGTTCAGGGGTAATGATGTCGACCAACACGTCATTGGCACAGAGGCCGCGGCACCCGGTCTTGATTACATCGCACCGCTTGCCGACTGTAGCGGTCAGACCCTGCTCGGCTATTACGCGATTGAACTCCGCCTCGACACCTTTTGCCCCGGCTGAAATTCCGCCAGTTCCCTGGCAGATAAGAATCTGAATACCTGAATTGTCGCTCATGCGTTGTGTCCTCTAGCGTGAGTCCGCTTAATCAAGCGGGAGTGCAGAATATTTGGCTACGATTTCGTCAACTTTCTGAA
>VFJM01000293.1 GCA_009886055.1 Geobacter sp.
ACCGGCCTCCAGATAGCTCCGCTTGACCTTGGTGCTCAGATAGAAGAAACGCCCGTCAGGTGCAGCAGCCTGGAGCGCTTCCAGATCCGGCCACTGTTTCAGGGCAACATACTCCCAGTAATCAAGACCGGCCCTCTTGAGATAACGGTCATCGAGGGAGAATCCGAGCTTGCCGACCAGATGCAGGACAGTTCCGGTAGCGGCACACAAACGGGCGATATTGCCGGTGTTAGGGGGGATTTCAGGTTCGATAAGGACGATATTAAATGGTTTCATGGGACACATGTATACCACTATTTACGGCTGCCATGCTTGCATTTTTTTCTCTGCAAGGCTATTGTGTTACGTCAAAATTCCATAGCACCTGGAGAAACGATAATGAAGATAATTGTAACTGATGAAGTTTCAGCGGAGGGATTGGCACTCTTAGCCCAGGAACCCCGCATCAAGCTGGACGTTAAGCTTGGTTTGAAAAAAGAGGAGTTGCTGGCGGTCATTGGCGACTATGACGTCATCATTACCCGCAGCGGCACGACCGTGGACAAGGCGCTTCTGGATGCGGCTCCCCGCCTTAAGATGATTGCCCGGGCCGGCGTCGGCATAGACAATGTCGATGTTGACTATGCCAGTTCAAAAGGGGTGATCGTTGTCAACGCCCCGTTAGGCAATACCAACAGCGCCGCAGAGCATACCATGGCGCTGCTGCTTTCATTCTGTCGCAACGTTCCGGTTTCCAATAACAGTCTGAAGGCGGGGGAATGGAAACGGGGGCCATTTACCGGTCATGAACTGAAAAGTAAAATAGCCGGGGTAATCGGCATCGGCAAAGTCGGCGGACGCGTTGCCACACGCCTGAAAGCCTTTGAATGCGAAGTGCTGGCCTGCGATCCGTATATTTCCGTCAAACGTGCCCACGACCTGGGGGTCAAGCTGGTGTCTCATGACGAAATTTACAAAAACTGCGACATTATCACCGTTCACACCCCGCTCAACGAAGAGACAAAAGGGATGATCGGAGCGCGTGAATTCGGCCTGATGAAAAGCGGAGTGATCGTTCTCAATGTGGCTCGCGGCGGTATTATCGAAGAACAGGCGATGCTGGACAACCTGAACTCCGGTAAAGTGCTCGGCGGAGCGTTCGATGTCTGGAGCGAAGAACCACCTGCTACCGACACTCTCAAACAGCTGATCGCTCATAAGAACATGGTGGTCACTCCGCACCTGGGGGCCAACACCTTCGAGGCCCAGGTCAATGTTGCCATTGACGTATCACGGGAAATCATCAACTACCTGGATGACAAACCGCTCGAAAACGCGGTCAACATCCCCCGTTTCGACATGGCCCTGATGGATCAGATGCGGCCGTTCCTCAACCTGATGAGTGTCATCTGCGATTTCGGCGTACAACTGGTAGACACGAATCTGGAAAAGGTCACCTTCGGTTTCAGCGGCGCAATTGCCCATTATGACTGTTCGCCACTGGCCGTTTGCGGGCTGACGGCGCTCTTGAATCGCAAGGTCGATCAGGATGTCAATATGGTCAACGCCACCCTGGTTGCAGAGCAGATGGGGATTGTCGTTGAAGAGACCAAATCGACACAGTCCGACGCCTTCTCCAATGTCATCACCCTCACCCTCGAAGGGCAGGGAAAACGGCGGCTGGTTGCCGGCACCCTCTTTGAAGGGCAGCCGCGCATCGTCCGACTGCGCGACTACTCGATGGATTTTACCCCTGATGAACATATGCTGATGCTGAACTACGAAGACCGCCCCGGCATGATCGGCAGAATCGGCACCATCATGGGGCAGCATGACATCAACATCGCTTCGATGAACCTCGGGCGCAGTGTAAAGAAAGGAGAGGCAATGGTCATCCTGTCGCTTGATTCCCCTGTACCCGCTCCCGTTGTTGATGAACTCAAGTCCGCCACCGACGCAACCTTTATAAAGGCCCTCAAAATGAGGGCCGGCGCCTGCTCCCGCAATTGCGGCTGCGGGGTGTAACGGTGCATCATAACAGACGGATAAAGGGACACGGCACCATTCATGCAATTTCCGCACATTGACCCTGTATTCCTGAGCATCGGCCCGCTCCAGTTCCGCTGGTACGGGCTGATGTACGTTCTCTCCTTCATCGCGACCTATTTCATCATTCGTTCCGAAGTCACGCGCAAAAAGCTCCCCCTGACAAAAGACGACGTTGCCGATCTGGTTTTTTACGGTGCCATGGGAGTTGTTCTGGGGGGGCGCACCGGCTATATCCTGTTCTACAACCTCGGTTTTTACCTTGCCAACCCGCTCAAGCTCTTCGCCGTCTGGGAAGGTGGCATGTCGTTCCATGGCGGCTTTTTGGGTGTCGCGCTCGCCTTCCTGCTCTACGCACGCCGCAAGAAGATTCCGTTTCTGGCACTGACTGACATGGCGGCGCTCTGCGCGCCGGTCGGGTTGGGGCTGGGGAGAATCGGCAATTTCATAAACGGGGAGTTATACGGCAGAACAACCGATGCCCCCTGGGGGATTATATTTCCCGGCAGTGACGGGATTCCGCGTCACCCGTCGCAACTCTACGAAGCGTTTCTGGAAGGGCTTGTTCTGTTTTTCATCGTGCGCTTCGTTTCGAAAAGAGCACCGGTGAACGGCGTGACAACCTGCGCTGCCTGTGCCGGTTATGGACTGTTCCGCTTTATCGTCGAGTTTTTCCGTCAGCCTGATGCCCAGATCGGGTTGTTCTTCGGGATGTTCTCCATGGGGCAACTACTCAGCCTCCCGATGTTCCTGCTGGGGAGCTTCCTGGCGTTCAGGCTCTCACAGCGCCACCCGGCACGTTAGTACGTTGCTATTTATGCCCCCCCGCTGATTCCGGATTGAAAAAGCCCCGATTTGAGATATAGTGTAAGAAAAACAACCGTGAGGTACGAACATGATCAGTAAAAAAATGTCAGATTCACTTAACACCCATATGAACCTTGAACTTTTCTCCGCCCACCTCTACCTCGTCATGTCGTCCTGCGCCAACGAACTGGGCCTGAAAGGTGCAGCTAACTGGTTCTTTGTCCAGTACCGCGAAGAGATGATTCACTTCATGAAATTTTACACCTACCTGGCCGATCAGGGGGTTGTGATTTCAATGCCGGCCAGCAAGGCTCTGCCGAACAAATATAAATCTCTGCTGGACATGATGCTGAAAACCCTTGCCCACGAACAGCTGATCACCTCCTGCATCAACGACCTGAGCGAACAGGCCGTTCAGGAGAAGGATCACGCCACCCAGATCTTCCTGCAATGGTTTGTAACCGAGCAGATCGAAGAAGAGAATAACGACCGCGATCTGATTGCCAAACTAAAACTGGTCGGCGACAACGGACACGGCATTTTGATGATCGACGGAGAAATGGGACAGCGCGTCTTTGTTGCCCCGGTCGGCTCCCCTCTCGCGGTCTAGGTCCCAATGAAGATTCGTTTCTGCGAACATAACAAGGGCAAAGGCAAGGTATACCGGCGGCTGGAAGAGGAGTTTCCCGCTCTGAACATCAAGATCAAGGATTGCGTCAAGCAGTGCGGCAGCTGCCGTGAACAGCCGATAGCGGTCGTTGACAAACAAAAGGTGACCGGCAAAGACGGCGATGATTTGTATGCCAAAATTATTGAGCTGATTCGGAAAGATGCCGCGTCAGAGTGACGACGGAGGAGCGGGGGGGAAATCCCCCGGTTTTTTTACCTGCCGCAGGTTACATCAGTTTGCGCCGCCACCCAAACGGGTTCTCGTGTTTTTCCAGGTAGTTCCTGCGCATCTGATGCTTTCATCTATTTCCTACCCGCTCATGAAGAATCGTCTCGAACGTTTCACCTCCAACATTAATGTACAGGGTACCCTCTGAAATGGTGACCTCCCAGTTTATGGACCGTCCCAGCCTGGATGCCAGGCTGTTGATGAAGGGCTGATCGAAACATACTATCGTCAGATTGGATACGCCTTCGAGCTTCGGAAGGTACTGTTGCTCCCACTTGGGAAATGCCTTGCCGCAGGCCACAAGGGCCACTCGTGCTGCATGGCGGCTTGCTTTGATGAGACGATCCGGCTCCGGCAGTCCGACCTCCACCCAAAGCAGCACCCGATCATCCGGTCCCTTCAACCAGAGATCCGGTTCATCTCCAGCGCCTACACCCTTGGTAAACGCAAGTTCAGGTTCGAAGAAGAGTGCATACGCCAGCAGCCTGGCCACAAGTCGCTCTTCAGTTTCCGATGGATGACGGGCAACAGTCGCCTGTAACGATTCGTATATTCCCCGGTCGACATCCGAGAGTTGAATAGTGACCCGGTAGATGGTTGATGGCAGTGCCATGCGGTTTTTTCCTTTAATGTCTGTCAGCGGGCTATTTTCTTCAATCCATAGCTTTATTCTTATCTCCGTGTCAACAGACATTGTCCCTGAAAAGTCGGGATGCACATGAAACAAACAGTCAACGTAAGGAGAATGAAATGAAACAACGGAAACTGGGATCACAGGGATTGGTTGTATCAGCACAGGGATTGGGCTGTATGGGGATGTCCGATTTTTACGGTCAGCGGGACGAGGCCGAGTCGATTGCCACCATCCACTGCGCCCTTGATCTGGGGGTGAACTTTCTGGACACCTCCGACATGTACGGTCCCTTCACCAATGAAGAGCTGGTGGGCAAAGCGATTAAGGGGCGCCGCAACCAGGTAGTGGTGGCAACAAAGTTCGGCATCGTTAGAAGCAGCCGGCCCGGGTCACCCATTACCGGCATCAGCGGCAGACCGGAGTATGTCCGCTCGGCATGTGATGCCTCTTTGAAACGGCTGGGTCTGGATCATATTGATCTCTACTATCAGCACCGGGTGGATACAGAAGTGCCGATTGAAGAAACGGTCGGGGCCATGGCCGATCTGGTAACAGCCGGCAAAATCCTCTATCTCGGGCTGTCCGAGGCCGGTATCCAGACCATCCGCCGCGCCCAAACCGTTCACCCGATTTCGGCACTGCAGAGCGAGTATTCCCTCTGGAGCCGTGATCCGGAAGACGAGGTGCTCCCGACTCTGCGAGAACTGGGGATAGGCTTTGTGGCTTACAGCCCTCTGGGACGAGGGTTCCTGACCGGACAAATAAACAGTCCTGACGATTTTGCTGCAGATGACTACCGTCGCAACTCCCCCCGCTTTCAGGGTGAAAATTTTACGAAGAACCTGGAACTGGTGGAGCGGGTCAAGGGCATTGCCGAGAGGAAAGGAGTCACCCCCGGACAGCTTGCCCTGGCCTGGGTGCTGGCTCAGGGGGATGATATCGTGCCGATTCCAGGCACCAAGCGGAGGAAGTATCTGGAAGAGAATTTAGCCGCCGGAGGGGTGACGCTCAGCGATGCCGAAATGACCGGGATTGATGAGGCGCTGCCCAAGGGGGCGGCTGCGGGAGGACGCTATCCTGAATCAATGATGGCGCTCGTCAACCGGTAACACGAACTCATGGCTAAAAACACGCAAGACATTACCCCCTTTCTGCTGCTCTGCCTGATCGGTTTTGCTGCTTTTTTCAGCTCGTATCTGCGTATGCCGGTCATGCCATTGTTTGCCGCCACGATGGGAGCCGGCCCGGCCCAGGTGGGGGCCATCAACGGAGCCTTCATGCTGACTGCCGGGCTGTTATCGATTCCCGCCGGTCTGCTGGCCGACCGCGTCGGACGCAAACTGCCGATAATTGTCGGCGTGACCGCCACAGCCGTCTCTTCGCTCCTGGTGACCCAATGCCATCTTCCTGGACAGATGGCTGCGGCCTATGTTCTTTTCGGCGCAGGTCTGGCCGCCTTTGCCCCCGGCATGCTTTCGCTGGTGGCCGATGTCATGCCGTCCCACCGGCTTGGTCAGGCCTATGGCTGGTATACCACCGCCATCTACATCGCCATGACCCTTGGACCGGCTTCGGGAGGGTATCTGGCGAAGGCGTTGGGTCTCCGTCAGGTATTCCTTGTATCCGGGGGGCTGCTGGTGGCGGTCACGGTGCTGGCCTTGCTGCTGTTGCCCCAGGGCCCTCCCCGACACAAGACGGAACTGCATGCCGCCTTGGCGGGGAGCTTCGTGCTGTTGCGCAACCGCCGCCTGCTTGCCTGTCTGCTGGCGACTGCCGGCAGCTGTATCAGTTTCGGTGTGTTTCTGACCTTTCTCCCGCTGTACGCCTCGCAGCAGGGGTATGATCCGGGGCAGGTCGGCCTGGTGTTCGCCGCCCAGGCCGTTACCAATGTGGCAGGCAGGATACCGATCGGGATCCTTGCCGACCGCTTTGACCGTCGCTGGCTGGTGACTGCCGGCCTGATCTGTCTGGCACTGTCACTGGCAGCACTGGGGCAGGTGATACATCTTCCACAACTGCTGGCATGCGCCGTTGTCATGGGTGTGGGCATGGCCCTGACTTTCACCGCTATAGGCGCACTGATCGCAGAGCTGATTCCGGCTGTGCAGCGGGGACTGGCCATGGGGATGTACAACAGCTGTATCTATCTGGGTATGATGCTCGGTTCCACCTTGATGGGCCTCGCCCTGAACCGGATCGGATACCGCCTCGGTTTTGCCGCTGCCGGGGGAATGGCCATGGTTGCATTGGCACTGTTTTTCTTGATGATGCGGGAAGGGAAAAGAAGCTGAGAAAGAAGGAACCAAACATGTCTCGTATTAGAAGATGTGCCATATCCGGCTCGATGGCTGTTACCCTGCTCGTCTTATCAGCATGTACTCCGCTGGTAAACCACCCCGGAAAACAGGTCCTGGAGCCGAAAATTCAAAAAGAGCATTTTGTCGCCGGTGACGGGTCGATGCTGCCGGTACGCGCCTGGCTGCCGAATGACAGCCCGGCCAAGGCGGTAATCGTTGCACTGCATGGCTTCAACGATTACAGCAACTTCTTCACCTCCTCCGGAAACTACCTGAACCGTCGCGGAATCGCCTGCTACGCCTACGACCAGCGCGGTTTCGGCGGTGCGCCGGGACGCGGACTTTGGCCTGGTATCGAAGCATACACGAACGACCTCTCCTGTTTTGTAACGGAGATTCGCAAACGCCACCCAGGCGTTCCGCTCTATATCTTGGGAGAAAGCATGGGGGGGGCCGTGGCCATTGTCGCTATGACCGGGAGCAATCCGCCACATGCCGACGGCGTTATCCTTGTCGCACCGGCGGTCTGGGGGCGGGAAACCATGCCCTGGTACCAACGATGGCTGCTTGCCGTCACCTCGCACACAGTCCCCTGGATGCAGTTGACAGGGAAAGGGATGCACATCACCCCCTCAGACAACCGTGAGATGCTGCAATCTCTGGGGCGCGATCCGCTCGTCATCAAGGCAACTCGCATTGACGCCCTGTACGGTCTCTCCAATCTGATGGATGAGGCGTTGTCACAGGCGGAGAAGCTGCAATTACCCACACTGGTCCAGTACGGCGAGAATGACCAGATTATCCCCAAAATACCGATCTTCCTTATGCTCGAAAAGATGCCCAAGGCAACCCGAAAGGCTTTCTACGAGCACGGGTATCACATGTTGCTGCGGGATTTACAGGGGGATAAGCCCATGGCCGACATCGCCACCTGGATCGA
>VFJM01000283.1 GCA_009886055.1 Geobacter sp.
GTCAGGAAGAATACCGTCGTCCGGTATCGATTTTATCAGGCGCGAAGTGGTTGTCGGAACTTAAGGCGTGAAGCAAGCAAATCACGCCGTTATGCGGCGCGCTAATCGAGAATTATGTAATAATGGAGCTTAAAAAGCAGATGTCCCGGAGTGATACAAGGCCATCAATGCTGCATTACCGTACACAGGCAGGACAGGAGGTTGATGTCGTGCTTGAAGATAATACGGGACATATCGTGGGGATTGAACGAATGTCTGTATCCGAACGAAGAAAACGAATTTTTGGAAAAAGTCTCGTCCGCCGGTTACTCGTTGTTCCATGTCCCATTCATGCGCGTATTCCGGAGGCGGGTAGTTGGGGATACCGGGAAGTATTTTGTAATTGACGCGCTCTGTCGGCCATGATAATTTGTATATACATTGTAGTCACAAATACTGGAGTTATGATCATGCTTACACAACTTGTTTCAATAGGCAATTCCAAGGGTGTCAGAATACCTGCCGCGTTGCTTCGGCAATACAGTATACGTGAGGAAGTCGAGCTTGTGCCGGGAAAGAATGAAATCGTCATACGTCCTGTTATTCGTAAACCCCGCGAAGGATGGGACAATGCTTTTGCCGCCATGCACGCATGCGGCGATGATGCCCTTCTTATCGACGACGCTCTGGATTCCGGAGAATGGGAATGGAACTGATACAGTACCATGTGTATCTCGTCAATCTTGATCCCACAATAGGCCATGAAATCAAGAAAACCCGCCCGTGTGTGGTTGTTTCTCCCAACGAAATGAACTGTCATTTGAAGACCGTCATGATTGCCCCCATGACCACCAAATCCCATGACTATCCAAGCCGCGTAGGGTTGCGTTTTATCGGCAAGCAGACATGGATTGTTCTTGATCAACTACGAACCGTCGATCGGGGGCGTCTCGTCAAAGAACTGGGCAAACTCGACTCCCGGAATATCCGGAAAGTCAAGGACACAATCAGGGAAATGCTTGTAGATTGAACGGGAAGAGAATGAGCGAGATGAACGACACAAGGTTATTTCATGCTGAACTTGGTAATACCGAAAACTTCGATTAGTACCCCTGGGGGTCGTTATGACACGAAATATCGGTGATGCTGAGATGTTGCAGGGGATTTCGACCTTCGCACGAAATTCATGTCGATGCCTTGTATAATCTTGGATTGGTGAAAGCAGAACTGGGCGATTATGCCGAGGCGCACCGGATGGCTGAACGGGTTCAGCCGTCAATCCCGCCAGGGGGAGAGAACTGCTGGAAGAGATCACGGTTCTTAAGCGACGCTCGGGCGAAAAAGTTTTAAATAAATAGTTATTTTCATGGTACAGGAGTGATCAGAACATTAGGGATGTGGAACATGCTGATTTACCGTTTTTAAACGTAGGGGCAAAGCAAGCGCCTCATCTGCTTTGCCCCTGTTGGCACAGTGATCAAAGGCGGGCGAAGCAGATGAAACTTGCTTAGCCCCTACAACTCATAAAAGGTATTTCGGCAAATACCGAGTCCCTAACATAACTGTACGTGGTCATTATTCCCTCTGGAGCAGCACATGCTGATAAGTATTGTCGTACCGATTTATAACGAGCAGGACAATATCCCCGAAGTCTACCGGTCAATCACCTCCGCATTGGATGCCGCCTTCGCAGAGTATGAGATCATTATGGTTGACGATGGTTCCAACGATGGGTCTTTCGCCGAGCTGCAGCGGATTGCCGCCGCCGATGGCCGTCTGAAGGTTATCCGTTTTCGCAGAAACTTCGGCCAGACCGCTGCGATGTCGGCCGGCTTCGATTTCGCGAAGGGTGACATCATTATTCCGATGGATGGCGATCTGCAGAATGATCCCGCCGATATTCCGCGCCTGATTGCAAAAATACACGAAGGATATGACGTTGTTTCGGGATGGCGGCGTGACCGCAAGGATACCTTTATCACCCGCAAGATCCCCTCACTGCTGGCTAATGCCCTCATATCGCGTATGACCGGTGTCCATCTGCATGATTACGGCTGTACGCTCAAGGCCTATCGCCGCGAGGTGCTGGACGGCATCAATCTGTACGGCGAAATGCACCGCTTTGTGCCGGCGCTCGCATCCCAGTTCGGAGCCAGGGTGACGGAATTGCCGGTCAACCACTTTCCCCGCCTGCACGGAGTCAGCAAATACGGTATCTCCCGCACGCTGCGCGTCGTTCTCGATCTGATGACGGTAAGGTTTCTGATGGCCTATTCCACCAAGCCGATTCA
>VFJM01000172.1 GCA_009886055.1 Geobacter sp.
CCTTCTCTTCTGGGGTGTAATTGTGGCGTTTCTTTCGCATGGACTTTCCTCCGTTCGTGATGGTTTATCACAAACGAACCAAAAGTCCTATTCACGCTGAGCCAATACACTTGAGTACTGTACTTACCTTGAACCCCACTATTTTCCTAGCTTCGAGGGTAATACTTTCTCCAGTCGAGGGGTTTCTACCTCTACGAGCTTTTTTGTGTTTAACCTCAAAGTTACCGAACCCAGCTACCTTGATCTTCTCACCAGTCTCAAGGGTGTCTTTCATTATCGACAACACCAGCTCAAGCATATCAAGGGAGTCTTTCTTGGATAGGTCGGTGTTGGCATGGATTCTCTCTGCTATGTCTGCTTTGGTCATAATGTATTTCCTTCTTTGCTAATTGCTATGGATTTTTATGGCAATCATTACAAGCTGTGGGGCCATTTCCCACCCTGGTATGACATCCTATACAATTCTTGTGAGCCCATTCTTTTCCAAAACCGCTGATCTTATTGCCACCTTCAATTGTATCGTGGCAGGAATTACAAATGCCTTGATGGCCTTCATGATCATAAACAACATTGTTCTTGAATTTAAGTATCTTGGGTGGGTCCATTGCATAACATGGAATAGTGAGAGCTAAAACTAGTAATCCTACGCAGATCTTAAGCATTTGTCCTGTCCCTCCTGTGTTGGTAACGATAATTATTGTTTGCTGGACACAAAAAAACCCACAATTTGGACTCAAATAGTGGGCTACTAATATTTATTGATTTAAGACCATTTCGGTAACCCCTCTATCCAACATATACATTGGACAGGTAGCTTTGCGTCACCCGGTTACCCGAGTTTTGCCAGTTCGATGATTTTTTCTTACAATAACAGAATAAACTTTACATGCAACAGTTAATATTTAGTAGCGGTGTTGGCAGGAATGTCACCGTCCTTCAGGCTCAAAAGGTATACTGTCACAAGTTACCCTCTGATATGCTAACTCCTGAGCTTTCTTCAAGTCATATCCTTGTTTCCTCAATTGGAAGGGTAATCCAGACCTGAAAACCTTTCGGTACATTCCTGGCGCCAATCTCTCCATGATGCAGTGTGATGATTTTCCTGGTTATAGCCAGGCCAAGTCCAGTTCCTTCGCCAATATTCTCCTTCACCCGGTAAAATGGATTGAAAATCAGTTCCAGCTCTCTTGGCTCTATTTGCTGGTGAGAATTTGTTATTTCAAAAACCAGTGACGTGTCCTCCCGGCGCATAGCAACATGGACGTCACCTCCATGCTCAGTGTGCCGCACGGCGTTCTCCAACAGGTTCTTAAAAGCCGCTCGAAGCCATTCTTCGTCTCCTGTGACGTGTTCCTCCTGAAGGAGGTCAATTTCAAAGTTGATATTCTTCGCTTTTGCCAGTGGCCCGACCGTAGCAGCTGGTTGGCCAATGTCCGACTTACACCCGGAGCCTGATCCAGCGTCCGACACAATGACACCACCTGCCGGGCAAATTCAAAAGTCCGCTCCGGCAAATTCCGTTTAGGCTCATCCATTTTTCACCCTTCACCCTTCAATCTTCCAGCGATATGTTCGTCATATAGTATCCGTGCTGTTTCAATATTTCGCTGGTTTCCGGTGGCCATCAGGTCTGCATAAACCAGTATCGGGTGAACCGTATCCCCGTGTGGAACAATTGTATCCGGTTGCCAGAAGCGGTGAAGCAGTTCCACATCACCTTCAGGGTCTTTCTTGAGCCTGTTCTGGATAAGTACTGCTTCCGGATTATCCTTATCAACATAGACGGTTATTGTCTGGGGCTTCAGATAGTCGGTCAGCTTTCCTGCTGCAACCTCACCACCCCACTGTGCCTTTTCCGGTTTCAGCACCGCCTTCTGCCACCAGCCATCCGTACCTCGATAGTGCCCCATCAGCAATTTGGGACGCAACTGCTCGGCATAGCCGGTTATCCAGCGTTCCAGAAGCTTTTCTTTTCCTGTTAATCGAATATGTCGAGCGCGGCCTTTGCCCGTCTCCACCAGGTAGCCTAGTTCGTTCAGCTCATTCAGCACCCAGTTCACCATGCCCAATGCGACATCTGTTTTGGCTGCAATGGCACGGTATGTTTCATTCTCAAGCCCCGGATTGCAGAGCAGGGCATAGAGTACCCGTAGTCCGGTTTGCTTGAAGGCTCGGCCAACAACAGGCGCTTTTACCACTCCCTGAAGCTTGTTGCCTTTGACGAATAGATACAATGGCGGCTGGTTGATGAAGCAGTTACCGGCTGTGTCCATAAACTGGGTATCATCATCACGCAGCCTGTCAGCCATATCTGCCGTTACCTGCGGGATTATCATCACACAGCGGGTCTGGTTTTCCAGCCGCCGATATAAGGCAAGCGCGGCATTAACGGCTATGGCACCGCCCTCGACAACCAGTAGTTCCAGCTTGACTGTTGCCTTCGGTGTTTTCAAGAGCAAGAACTGCTTGTCTGGTGCTTTATTGTCAATATCGAGCACCAGCCCGGTCTGGCGCATAACAGCGCCGAGAGCAGTTTTTAGAATATGTTGTGGGTTGTTAGTTGTCGGCATATTGTTCACTTAATACTGCTGTTCATTTTTTGTGAACATATCATTTATGTGAACAAAGGTCAAGGCGTTTGCCAGATTGGATTTCGTATAGCCCCCATAAACAAGAAAAAGCCGCTCAAACCGGAATTATTCCCGGTTCAGCGGCCTTTATAATTCTGATTCAACCATCCGTTACCCTCATAACATAGCCCTGAAAAACAGGATAGTGCGTTCACGAAATCATGACGGAGATGATTTCTAACCTACTAAAAGTGCTTCACCTTACTCCGGCAACCTCCGCCTGTCAAAGAAAACCCTTACAAATACCGGACAATAACTATCCGGACCGGTTGAAACCATCATGTTTGACATAACTGCACTATATGACAGGTCGGATTGACATTTTATTCCTTTCCATAAAACATCTTCCATACGTTATCCATACATATCAGCCGGTTAGCACGATCAGTCCCTGAATAGCTGCTGTGGCATGCTAATTGCGCTGTCTTTTACTTAATGCTGACAGGCCATACACATAATCAGCGAATCCAAAGGAGAAACACTCATGTTAGGAACAATTCTGATTGTCTTGGTGATTTTGATGCTTGTGGGAACACTGCCAACCTGGCCGCACAGCCGTCAGTGGGGATACTTTCCGAGTGGCGGACTTGGCCTGCTCTTTCTGATTCTGATCATCCTGTTGCTGACAGGCAGACTATAAGTAGCCGGACAAGGAGTATAAAAATAATCAGAGTTAATAAATCCAAAAATCTGGCCGGTCCCCTGCGAAACCAGCGTGGTGGCGTGATTGTTGTTATTATGTTTTTCCTGGCTCTTGTCGGAGCGTGGTACATGTATCAGTCATATACCCGTGGTCAAGTCAAGAGCAACCTGAAGTCAATAACCAGCGACTATGAGCATGGTATTAAGAAAATAATTCCGCCCGGCAAATAAGCACGGCGCAAACGCCTTTAATTCACAAGCATTTCACCGCAGAGGACGCGGAGGAACGCAGGGAAAAACAAAGAACTGAGGAAAGGTTCAATGGGTAAAACCAGACTTGGTCCTGAAAGCTTTTTATCAATCTCAAAGCTTTTGACTTCCTCTGCGAACCCTTGCGTACTCTGCGGTGAGAAAGTCTTTGATTCACAAGCATTCACCGCAGAGGACGCGGAGGAACGCAGAGGAAAACCAGAAGTAAGGAAAACAGGAATTGCATGCTTGCCATAATTGGATTTGATAGTAGTATTTAACAAATACTGCTCATATGTAACAACAAAAAGGAGGATACAAAATGTTTAAGAAGAAAATCACCCTGCTCATCGCCGCGTCACTTTTGACAATGGCGTCCGTCGCCTCTGCCGCCAACAAGGCAGAGACACTCTCGATTACACCGGTTGTCGGAGCATACCTGTTCGACGGCATACAGCATCTGGAAGCAAACGACATGTACGGGGCAAGGATCGGTTACAATTTTACCAAAGCATTCGGTATCGAAGGGCTTTTTGATTATTCCCACAACAACAAATCAACCAGCCACGCGGTAAACGCCGGCATCTCCATGTACCGTTACGGCGGGGAACTGCTCTATCATTTTATTCCCGACACTGTGTTTGTTCCTTATGTTGCCGCTGGTTATTCCGGGGTGAATTTTGACGGCAACAGCGACGGATATACTGACAGAGGATACAAAAAGACGAAAGGTGCGTTCGACTACGGTATCGGAGCCAAGCTCTTCGTGAGCGAAAATGTTGCCCTCAGGGGTGATGTCCGTCATATCATCTACAAATATGACCGTACCTACAACAACTACGAATCCACCATCGGCCTCTATTTTGCCTTCGGCGGCGCTGCTCCGGCTGCGAAACCGGTTGAGAAGCCCGTTGAGAAACCGGTTGAGGCAACACCCGTTGTTGAACCTGTAATAGTACCTGTGGATAGCGACGGCGACGGCGTACCGGATACGCTTGACAAATGTCCCAATACCCCCGCCGGAGTTACCGTAGGCACCGATGGCTGCCCGCTTGATGCCGACAAGGACGGCGTTGCCGATTCTCTCGACAAATGCCCCAACACCCCCTCCGGAGTTACCGTCGGCACCGATGGCTGCCCGCTTGATGCCGACAAGGACGGCGTTGCCGATTCTCTCGACAATTGCCCCAACACTCCCGCCGGCGCTACCGTAGGCACGGATGGCTGCC
>VFJM01000302.1 GCA_009886055.1 Geobacter sp.
GACGCGCTCTGTTTCCGCTATAACGATGACGCCTTCGACCGGGTCATCTACAGCGAATCACACGACGAGGTAGCGAACGGGAAGGAGCGCGTGCCTCAAGAGATCAGCCCGAATGACCCCAAGGGGTGGTACGCACGGAAACGTTCGACTTTGGCCGCCGCCATGGTCTTTACAGCCCCGGGAATCCCGATGCTCTTCCAGGGTCAGGAATTTCTCGAAGGAGGATGGTTCCGCGACACGGTCCCCGTTGACTGGGATCAATGCGAAGACTTCCACGGCATTGTTAGACTGTACCGAGACCTCATCAGGCTGAGGCTCAATCGCGACGGATTCACGCGCGGCCTCTGCGGGCAGTTCACCCAGGTTTATCACATGCACGACGAACGCAATGTTATCGCCTTCCACCGTTGGGACAAGGGAGGACCGGCGGACGACGTTGTCGTAGTCGCCAACTTTTTCCACGAACCGCAGGATGGCTACGTCATCGGCTTCCCGGCCGCAGGGGTCTGGAAGCTCCGGCTCAACAGCGATTGGCAAGGCTACAGCGACGACTTCCAAGGTCATCCGAGCACCGACGTCGTCGCCGAACCGGGTGAGTTCGACGGCTTTCCCTTCCACGCCGCGCTTTCAATAGGCCCCTACAGCGTGCTGATCTTTTCGCAATGATCGACGGTAGGTTTGCGAAAATGGGGTTGTTATGAAATACTCCAGTATCATGCTGAACATAAAAGGATTCCAATGACTACCGTTTCTGAAAGAGCAGACAGCGAACATTCCGAACTGCACATAGGGAACTCATCCCCCCTCGGTGCAACTGTCCGCCATGATGGAGTGAACTTCAGCGTTTTCGCAAGAGACTGCAGCGGCATCGAGCTGCTCCTCTTCGACCATGCTGACGACACAACAGCCTCCCGAATCATACCTCTTGATCCCCGGCGAAACCGCACCTACCACTACTGGCATACATTCGTTCCGGGCATCGGAGCCGGCCAGCTGTATGGCTTTCGGGTGGCCGGACCTTTTGACCCGCTGCGGGGACTGCGCTTCGACCCGGACAAGCTCCTGATCGATCCCTATGGCCGCGCGGTGGCGGTACCAGCCGGATATGACCGCGCCGCCGCATGCGTACCGGGCGACAACGTGGCCCTCTCCATGAAGAGCGTGGTGGCCGACCCTCGCGGATACGACTGGGAGGGGGATACGCCGCTCAAGCGCTCGTACTCGCGGACCATCATCTATGAGATGCATGTGGCGGGTTTCACCAAGCACCCTTCCTCCGGGGTCCCGGCTGAAAAGCGCGGCACCTATGCCGGGCTGATCGAAAAAATTCCCTATCTGCAGGATCTGGGAGTCACCGCCGTCGAACTGCTGCCGATCTTTCAGTTTGACCCGCATGACGCCCCTTTTGGCCTGTGCAACTATTGGGGATACAGTCCGATCTCATTTTTCGCTCCCCATGCGGCGTACAGCTCCTGCAAGGAACCGCTCGGCCCCCTGAACGAGTTCCGCGACATGGTCAAGGCTTTGCATCGTGCCGGCATTGAGGTGATACTCGATGTGGTTTTCAATCACACCTCCGAAGGTGACCATAAGGGGCCGACGTTCTGCTACCGGGGATTTGCCAACGACGTGTATTAC
>VFJM01000368.1 GCA_009886055.1 Geobacter sp.
ATGCAGCTTTCGCGCTGACACTGTTTCATCGCATCAGGGTTGCTGCACCCCAGGGCGTACATGTTGGCGGTCGGTCCGCCGATATCGCTGACTGTGCCGCGAAACCAGGCTTTACGGGTCAGCGCCGATATCTCCGCAAGAATGGAGCTTTTACTGCGGGACTGGATCGTTTTGCCCTGATGCATCGTAATGGCGCAGAACGCGCAACCGCCGAAACAGCCGCGATGACTGGTGATGGAGGTTTTGATCTGCTCCCAGGCCGGGATTGTTTCACGGTACGACGGATGCGGACTCTTTTCAAACGGCAGGGCATAGACGGCGTCCATCTCGGCTTCCGTCAGCGGGAGCGCCGGTGGATTGCAGACCAGGGTCCGATTGCCGTGCTGCTGGACTACGATCCGGGCAGACCAGGGATTCTGCTGGAGGTACGCCAGGCGGAAGGCTTCGGCGAATTTTTCCCTGGAGTCAGATACCTCCCCATAGGACGGGATTGTGACGTGGGTGTCGTCGGTAAACCCGCTGCAGACATACGCCGTGCCCCGGACATCGCGGATCTCCCCCAGCCGTTCGCCGTCCCGCATCCGTTCGGCAACTGCCAGAATCGCCCGCTCGGCCATGCCGTAGATCAGCAGATCCGCCTTGGCATCAAACAGGATCGAACGGCGCACCCTGTTTTCCCAGAAATCGTAGTGGGCAAAGCGTCGCAGCGATGCTTCGATGCCGCCGATCACGACCGGAACGTCCTTGAATGCTTCCTTCAGGCGGGAGGTGTAGACCATCGTGGCGCGATTGGGGCGGGCTCCGTGGCGGTTACCGGGCGTGTAGGCGTCATCATGCCGCAGCTTGCGGGCCGGAGTGTAGTGGGCCACCATCGAGTCCATGGCGCCGGCCGAAACGGCAAAGAAGAGGCGGGGGCGGCCGAGCGCCATGAACGGCTCTTTTGAGCGCCAGTCCGGCTGCGCGATGATCCCGACCCGGAAACCGTGTAGTTCAAGCCAGCGGGCAAGCAGCGGGACCCCGAAAGCGGGGTGGTCGATGTAGGCATCGCCGCTGACGAAGATAACGTCCAGCTCTCCCCACCCCCTCTTCCGCACCTCTTCCACTGTCGTGGGAATGAACATCGGATTCTCTCTACAAACGTGGATTTTTCGCAAGGTCAAGGCACTCGAGGAATGACGCGGAGACGTACCCTTTGGTACGTCGCACAAGACATTCCGAAGGGTAACGCCGAGATTGCGGAAAAGCTGCGTTTGTCACGGGAACAGGGCCAGACCTTCCAGCCCCATGGTTTCAGGGAATCCGCAGAGCAGGTTCATATTCTGCACCGCCTGGCCGGAAGCCCCTTTTACCAGGTTATCGATAGCCGAAATGACGATGATCCGGCCGGTACGGGCATCCACCAGAGGAGCGATGTCACAGAAGTTGGAACCGCGCACGAAGGAGGTGGAAGGGAGGCTGCCGCTGGTGAGAACCCGCACGAACGGCTCGCCATCGTAATATTCACGGTACAGCCGGGCGATCGTTTCGTTGTCGATCGTTTTTTTGGGCGCCGCGTAGATTGTCGAAAGGATGCCCCTGTCCATCGGCACCAGATGCGGAGTAAAGGTTATTTTCACCTCTTCGCCGGCCAGCAGGGAGAGCTCCTGCTCGATCTCGGGGGTGTGCCGATGAACGCCGCCAACTCCATAGGCCTTATACCCCTCGTTCACCTCGCAGTACAGGCTGTCGACTTTGGCAGAGCGGCCGGCGCCGGTAACGCCGGAAGCGGAGTCGGCAATGATGCTTGACAGTTCGATCAACCCCTTCTTCAGCAGCGGGGCCAGGCCGAGGATGATGCTGGTTGGATAGCAGCCGGGGTTGGCAACCAGCTTTGCCCCCTTGATCCTGGTCCGCCTGATCTCCGGTAATCCGTAGACAGCTTTCTTCAGGACTGCAGGATTGAGATGCGGCTCGTACCACTCACCATACACTGCCGGATCGGAAAGACGGTAGTCGGCCGACAGATCGATGACCTTTTTACCCAGTTTGAGGAAGGTCGGCACAACCTCCATAGCCGCCTTGTGCGGCAGTGCGGTGAAGATTATATCCCCCTTTTCGGCAACCCGCACCGGCTCCAGATTTTCCAGCACGATATCACACCGCCCCTTGAGAGTCGGAAACACATCGGAAATACGCTTTCCGGCGCTCTGCTCGGAGGTCAGGCAGGTCACCGCCACCTCCGGGTGGCAATGGAGGATACGGATCAACTCCAGCCCTGTGTAACCGCTTGCTCCGACGATGGCAACATTCAACATGACTTGGCTCCTTTCACATACCCCTGACAGACAGGATACGTGCGTTGACAAAATATTTCCTGAAAAAAACCCGGAAACTATTTCAACGTACTGAGATGGCGCAGAAAACGTCTTCTAGCTTACTAAAAAAGGGGAAACCCTTGCGGATTTCCCCTTGTAACATACCAGCGTGGTCTAATCCAGCGATTAACGCTTGGAGAACTGGAAGCGGGCACGGGCAGCTTTTCTGCCGTACTTTTTACGTTCTTTTATGCGTGAGTCACGGGTGATGAAACCGGCTTTTTTGAGGACGCCGCGCAGTTCCGGCTCATGCAGCAGCAGAGCCTTGGTGATGCCGTGTTTGATAGCACCGGCCTGACCGGTATCGCCGCCACCGGAAACAGTTACGAATACATCAAAAATGCCGACTTTTTCGACCAGCTCAAACGGCTGACGGACAACCATCTTGGATGTTTCGCGACCGAAGTATTCATCCAGGGTTTTGTGGTTGACGGTAAAAGTACCTACACCAGGCTTAAGCCATACACGAGCAATTGAAGTCTTGCGCTTGCCTGTTCCATAATAACTGACTGCTGCCATATCGTGTTCTCCTTGAAGTATTAAAGTGCCAGGTTCTTGGGCTGCTGAGCTGCGTGCGGATGGCTCGGTCCCGCATAGATTTTAAGCTTGCTGAGCATGGCCCGCGCAAGTTTGTTCTTGGGGAGCATCCCTTTGACAGCTTTCTTGATGAGCTCTTCCGGCTTCTTTTCAAGCAGCTTGCCCGCCGAGATTTCTTTCAGTCCGCCGACGTATCCGGAGTGGCTGTAATAAATTTTATCGGCTAATTTGCGGCCTGTCAGGGCGATCTTTTCAGCGTTCACGACGATAACGAAATCGCCGGTATCAACACTGGGTGTGTAGAAAGCCTTGTTTTTCCCGCGCAGGACATTTGCAATCTGAGTTGAAAGACGGCCCAGAACTGCATCCTGTGCATCAACGATGTACCAGTCACGCTTTACATTTTCAGCTTTAGCCACTTCTGTTTTCATAAATTCCTCACCCGCAGTACAACCTGTAGAGAATACAGGCCAAGATTTTTTTGAAGAGGTGTAACTTACTGAAAGTGAGCGACCGTGTCAAGGGAAAAATTTTCAGGAGAACTAATTGATCTGATCAATGTTGTAACGGAGCGGATTTCATGTTACAAACACGCGGCAATTATCAGATTTTTTCGGAGTTGGCACTATGAAGATGACGGCAGCAGATGTCGAGCATATAGCACGTCTGGCCCGGCTTGAACTCACCCCTGGAGAAAAAGAGCTGTTTGCCGGCCAGATGGATGCAATCCTCGGGTATGTGGAAAAACTGAAGGGGGTAAATACGGAAGGGATCGTGCCGACGTCGCACGCCGTGCCGATGGAAAATGCGTTCCGCGAGGACGTTGTACGACCTTCAATCGGCCTGGAAAAGGCTTTGGCCAACGCTCCCGATCGCGCAGGCACCTTTTTTGCCGTGCCAAACGTTATCGAATAAAGCAAGGAATACATCACATGAATATTTTTGACATGACCATCCATAAACTCCATGCCGCATTGAAGGGGAAGCAGATTTCATCTGTGGAAGCCACCTCCGCCATGCTCGCGCGCATCGAATCTGTTGAACCGCTGGTCGGCTCTTTCATTACGGTAACACCCGAGCAGGCCCTGGAAGCCGCCAGGGCAGCAGACCGGCGGATTGCCCGAGGAGAGTGTCATCTGCTGACCGGCATTCCGCTGGCAATCAAGGATATTTTTCTGACGGAAGGGGTCCGCACAACCTGCGGCTCCCGCATTCTGGATAATTTCATTCCCCCTTACAGTGCCACCTCCTGGGAGAAGCTCCGCCTTCACGGGGCGGTACTGCTCGGAAAACTTAACCAGGACGAATTTGCGATGGGCTCCTCAAACGAATCGAGCGCGTACGGCATCACCCGCAACCCGTGGGACACGACCTGTATTCCGGGGGGGTCGTCAGGCGGCTCGGCGGCGGCGGTTGCCGCCAGCGAGGCGGTCGCGACACTCGGCACGGATACCGGCGGCTCCATCCGGCAGCCGGCTTCACACTGCGGCTGCGTCGGCCTGAAGCCGACCTATGGCCGGGTTTCGCGCTACGGCGTCATTGCCTACGCTTCTTCACTGGATCAGGTCGGGCCGTTGACCCGGGATGTGGCAGACTGCGCGATCATGCTGGAGGCTCTGGCCGGCTACGACCCCAAAGACTCCACCAGCGTCGATACAGCGGTGCCTGACTATTCCGCCCCCCTGACACGGGGTGTAAAGGGGCTGAAGATCGGCCTTCCGAAAGAGTACTTCATCGACGGCCTCGACCCGGATGTGCAACGTGCGATGGAGGGTGCCATTGAAACCTACCGGCGGCTCGGAGCCGAGTTTGTTGATATTTCGCTGCCGCATACCGACTACGCGGTGGCAACCTATTATCTGATTGCGACTGCCGAGGCCAGCTCCAACCTGGCACGCTACGACGGGGTTCGTTTCGGCCATCGCGCCGAGGCGGACGGGCTGCTGGGCATGTACACCAAAAGCCGCAGCGAAGGGTTCGGCACCGAAGTCAAGCGGCGCATCATGCTCGGCACCTACGCCCTGTCATCCGGCTATTACGACGCCTATTACGTCAAGGCCCAGAAGGTACGCACGCTGATCATGAATGACTTTATCACGGCGTTTGCGAGCGTCGATGTCATGCTGACCCCCGTTGCACCGACACCGGCGTTCAAGATCGGCGAAAAAATCAACGATCCGCTGCAGATGTATCTGTCCGACATTTTTACCATCCCGGTCAACCTGGCCGGCACCTGTGCCATGTCGCTCCCGGCAGGTTTTTCGGCGTCCGGTCTCCCGATCGGGCTGCAATTGATCGGCAAACCGTTCGGCGAGGAGACCATCCTCCGCGCCGGCTACGCTTTTGAGCAGGCAACCGAGTGGCACACAAGGAAAGCATCGATTTAACTTCCGGAGCATACTATGAAATACCAACCTGTCATCGGTCTTGAAGTTCACGTTCAACTCCTGACCGACACCAAAATATTCTGCGGCTGCTCGACAAGATTCGGCGCTGAGCCGAACTCCCAGACCTGCCCTGTCTGCCTGGGACTGCCGGGCGCACTGCCGGTGCTCAACAAGAAGGTGGTGGAATTCGCCATCAAAGCCGGACTCTCCACCAACTGCTCCATCACGCCGCGCAGCATTTTCGCACGCAAGAACTACTTCTACCCCGATCTCCCCAAGGGGTACCAGATCAGCCAGTTTGAAGATCCGATCTGTCAGCGGGGGTGGCTGGATATTAAAATAACCACTCCGGATTCGATTTCGGCGGATTCGGTCAAGCGGATCGGCATCACCCGCATCCACATGGAAGAGGATGCCGGCAAGCTGGTCCATGGCGATTTTTCCGGGCGGGATGATGGTTCGGGGGTTGACCTGAACCGGGCCTGTACGCCGCTGCTGGAAGTTGTTTCCGAACCGGATCTCCGCTCGTCTGATGAAGCGGTGGTCTACCTGAAGCAGCTGCACCAGATCGTAACCTGGCTCGGAATTTGTGACGGAAACATGGAAGAGGGGAGTTTCCGCTGTGACGCCAACGTTTCGGTCATGCCGGTCGGATCAAGCACACTCGGCACACGGGCCGAGATCAAGAACGTCAACTCCTTCAAATTTGTCAAGCAGGCCATCGAATATGAGATCCAGCGCCAGATTGACCTGATCGAGGATGGCGGCACGGTCGTCCAGGAAACGCGGCTTTTTGACCCGAACAGCGGCAAAACCCGCTCGATGCGGAGCAAGGAAGAGGCCCACGATTACCGCTATTTTCCCGATCCCGACCTGGTGCCGCTGGTTATCAACGACCAGTGGATAGAGCGCGTGCGTCAGGAGCTGCCGGAGCTGCCGGAGCAGCGTCAGCACCGCTTCATGGCCGAGCTGGGGCTCCCTCCCTACGACGCCGAAGTGCTGACGGCGAGCCGGGCACTGGCTGAGTACTTTGAAGCGGGTGTCGCCGCAGGTGGCAACGCCAAGGCCGTCGGCAACTGGATAATGGGTGAAATCACCCGGACCCTGAATGACAGCGGAACATCGATTGAAGCATGTCCGATCACCCCGGGGGAACTGGCGGAGCTGCTGAAGCTGATCGACAACGGCACTATTTCGGGCAAGATTGCCAAAACCGTTTTTGATGAGATGTGGAAGAGCGGTAAAACGCCGCAGATCATTGTCGAAGAGCAGGGGCTGCTGCAGGTCTCCGACAGCGGCGCTATTGAACAGATCATTGACGATATCATGGCAGCCAATACCGGGCAGGTGGAAGAGTATCGCGGCGGCAAGGAAAAAGTATTCGGCTTTTTCGTCGGCCAGGTCATGAAAGCCAGTAAAGGAAAAGCCAACCCGGCGGTTGTCAATGAACTGCTTCTTAACAAACTAAAGGGGTAGGAGTCTTTCGGGTTTAGGGGCCGTCCCTAAGTACGACAGGCTACTGAAAGGGAGGCCAGCTATGAGCCGGACGGTGATGATTGTCGATGACTCCCTCTTCATGCGCAAAATTCTGCGCGACATTCTTGCCGAGAAGGTAACCGAAGCGCTGGAAAGCCTGGGGGATTGACCGATGGACATGTCCCCCTATCGGGATCTGTTTGTTTCTGAAGCCCGCAGCCATCTCTCCGCGTTCGGTGAACTGATCGTACGCCTCGAAGATTCCTCCAGCGACAGCGCCTCAATCAATGAACTGTTTCGACATGCCCATTCACTGAAGGGAATGGCGGCGACTATGGGCTATGAGCAGATTGCGGGAATCGCCCACCTCATGGAGGATCAGCTGGGCCGGGTTCGAAGCGGAGAATCAAGGCTGCTGCCGGATCTGACAGACCTGCTGCTGGAGGGTAGCGATACGCTGACCCGCCTGGTCTCTCTGATCGAATCGGGGAGCGACACCTTTGAAGATACAGCGGGGCTGATTGAACGACTGTCGGCACTCGGTCCGGCCACTGAGGCCCACACAGCTGTTCATACCGAGCCGCTGCACGAAGGGGCAGACACTCCCCGCGAAACTGCAGCTTCTGCACCGCATCAATTCCGGCAGACCAATTCATTCAAAAGCATCCGCATCAAAACCGAAATTCTGGATCATCTGGTCAATATCACCGGAGAGTTGATTACCAACCGTTACCGTCTGGCTGAATCCATCCGCCAGGCTGATGCGGCTGAATGCCGGGAGCCGCTCCACCAGCTAACCACGCTGCTGCGGAATCTGCGCGATGAGGTTTTCAAAGCGCGCATGCTGCCGTTTTCCTTTATCGCGGAGCGCTTCCCCCGTTTGGTGCGTGACCTGGCTCGTAAACAGGGGAAAGATGCTCATTTTCAGGTGGACGGGAAAGAGATCGAACTCGATCGCGGCATTTTGGAAGAAATCGCCGAGCCGATTGTCCATATCCTGCGGAATGCTGTCGATCATGGTCTGGAGACGGGTGATGAACGGGTGACGGCGGGCAAACCGTTCGGCGGCACGATAACCCTGACGGTACGCCGTGATAAAGATCATATTGAAATTGTCATTGCCGATGACGGTCGCGGCATGGATCCGGAACGGCTGAAGCTGAAGGGTGTCGAAAAGGGGTTTATCTCCCCGGAGCAGGCGGCACAGATGACTCCGCACGAGGCATACCAGCTGATCTGCACTCCCGGATTTTCGACCGCCGCAACCGTTACCGATATTTCCGGGCGGGGAGTCGGCATGGATGCCGTTCGCGAGGCTGTGCATGCTCTGGGGGGAATCTTGACCATTCAGTCGCAGAGCGGCCAGGGGAGTCGTTTTATCATGCGGCTGCCGATAACGGTTTCAATTATTCATGCTCTGATTGTGCAGTGTGGCCCGTTCGAGATCGCATTCCCGCTCAATGTTGTTACGCGGACTGTGGAACTGAAACGTTCCGAAATCATCGAAGAATCCGGGCGCTCAACGGTCATCCCGGGAAAGGCCCCACTTCCGCTCCGGAGTCTCCGGCAGGCTCTGCAGCTGCCGGAGGCGCCCGGGCCGGAAGACGCACTGATGCCGATCATCGTCTGTGATATTGGTGGTACTCCGCTGGCTTTTAGCGTTGATCGCATCTCTGGACAGCAGGAAATTTTTGTCCGCCCCCTGCGCTCGCCGCTTTCGTACCTGCAGGGGTTTAGCGGGGCGACGATTGCCGGCGACGGCCGGGTGCTGTTTGTCGCCGATGTGAGCGCATTGGTCTGAGGCTGCAGGACAGAGTGCTACGTTCAGCGGATGTGAACAGAGCTTATTGAAACGATTGCGGCGGGAGACTATATATGGCAGAATCGTATTCCGGTGCAGCAGAGTACTGTTACCGGACAGATTTATAAGAGGGGGAGAACGCTATGAAACACCGGATTGCACTTCTGGTCGGCCTGTCGTTTTTATGCTTGTCGGCTGCAGCGCATGCTGCACAGCAGGTACACGTGGGGCTTAACGACGTCATCGCTACGGTTGAAAAGTCGTTTAAAGCCGGCAGCAACGGGCAGGCCCCGGTGGGTGACTTTACGGCAGATTTCTTCCAGCGTACGCTGCTGAAAAAAGAGAGCCGTGAAATGCGCGGCGACGGCATAGTTTCGGTCAAGCTGGCCACGGCAAGTTCGCCGCTGATGTACCGCTTTCAGTACTATCGCCCCTATCAGCAGGAAATCGTCAGCGACGGCAACTCTCTCTGGATCTATCACCCCGAAAACCGGGAGGTCATCCTGAGTGACGTCGGCTATATGTACAACCGGCCCGGCTTCAATCCCGATCGAGATCGCGCGGTGAATTTTCTGCAGGGACTCGGGCGCATCTCAAAAGACTTCCAGATCAATTTTGCAAGCGGAATGTATGATACAGCCGGCAATTACGTGCTGGAGCTCAATCCGCGTCACGCCATGCTCAATACGAGGCGTATCCTGCTGGTTGTCAGTCGCGACAGCGTCATCTCCTACGTGACCGGAGCAACCCCTCTTACCAGTGGACCGGCATCTTCGCAAACCCGCACAGTCCCGCCCACGACCACGACCCGGACACCCTTCGCGGGAATGGGCATGCCGGCGTTTGGCGTGGAATCAGACCCGTTCCCGCTCCTTTCATCTACGGTGGAAGACCAGGAGGGAAACAGCACGACAATGGAGTTTGCCCACGTAAAAATCAATACCCGTCTCGCGAATACAGACTTTTCATTCCTGGTCCCACCCGGGGTCGAGGTTGTAAAACCCTCCGAACGTAATCAGCCGCGCTGAGAAAGGTAGAACCATGCCGAGAATATGTACCGATTGCTTGATGAACCTGATAAACAGGATAAGTGCGTTAACGAAGTCGTTGTCTGCCAAGAAAACGCATAAAATAACGTCTGCCGTACTGATGGCGTTTTTTTTCGCACTCCCGCTGTCAGCTGCATCGACACCTGCATCTCTCAAGGATGTTGTCTCCGCTCTTGAGAAAGGATATGCCGGGCTGCAGGATGTGCAGGCCGATTTTTCCCAGAAAACCACCATATCCGCCGTCAACAGGGAGCAGAAAGGGAGCGGCGAAGTTCTGCTGAAGCGCCCCGCATCGGCAACCGCCATGTTCCGCTTCAATTATGCCAAGCCGAAACAGCAGATCATCTCCAACGGCAGGCAGGTCTGGTTCTATACGCCGGGAAACAAACAGGTGCTGGTCAACAGTGTCGCCTCGATGTTTGCGGGGGGGAACTCCATCGCCCTGTCGTATCTGACCGGTCTCGGCCACGTCTCACGTGACTTTGAAATCACCTTCGCCACCGAACCGCAGGATAAAAACGGCAACTATCAGCTTGAGTTGACCCCGAAAAAGCCGAGTCCGGTTCTGGTCAAGCTTCAGCTGACGGTATCCTCCGTAGCCGTCGAGCAGATGCAGGCGTCCGGAGAAGTCAAAAATGTCTTCCCGGTCGTTTCTTCGGTAGTTCACGACGCCGGCGGCAACCGGACCCGGATCGACTACAGCCGGGCGCGGGTCAACAAAGGACTTGCCGACGGAAAATTCAACTTCAAGATCCCGGAAGGGGTCGAGGTCATAAAACCGTAAATATTCGGAGGTTACGTTATGCCGTCATTCGACATCGTATCAAAAGTTGACATGCAGGAGGTCGATAACGCCGTGAATCAGGCGATCAAGGAGATCGGCCAGCGCTACGATTTCAAGGGCTCCAAATGCCAGATCACCCCGGAGAAGGATTCAGTCAAGATTCTGGCGGACGACGACTACAAGCTGAAAGCGGTCGTGGATGTCCTGCAGTCCAAATTCCTGAAGCGCAACATCTCGATCAAGGCCCTTCAGTACGGCAAGGTCGAGCCGGCTTCCGGCGGCATGGTGCGCCAGATCATCACGGTCCAGCAGGGGATCTCCAAGGAGAAGGCCAAGGACATCACCACTGCAATCAAAGAGAGCAAACTAAAAGTGCAGGCCCAAATCCAGGATGATCAGGTGCGGGTGATCGGGAAGAACCGGGACGACCTCCAGGATGCGATCCAGCTGTTGAAGGGTAAGGACCTGGATGTCGAGATGCAGTTCACCAATTTCAGAGAGTAGGAACGAGGAATATTTTGAGCGAAAAGGTAAAACAGAAAGTAAGCATGGTCAGTCTCGGCTGCCCCAAAAACCTGGTGGATGCCGAAGTCATGCTGGGGGTGCTCTCGAAGCAGGATTACGAGATCACCACCGACGAGAAGGATGCCGATGTCATCATCGTCAACACCTGCTCATTCATCAAGGAAGCGAAACAGGAGAGCATTGATGCGATCCTCGATCTGGCCGAACGGAAGCATGACGGGCGATGCCATACCCTGATCGTCTCCGGCTGCCTGCCGCAGCGCTACCAGGAAGAGCTTGCCAAGGAGCTGCCGGAGGTCGATATCTTCATCGGCACCGGAGACTACCCCCGCATCGCCGAGATTCTGGCCGAAAAGAGCGGCACCGAGGGTCAGCTGCGCTATATCGGCGATCCCGATTTCATCTATGACGAAACATTGCCGCGCCTGAACTCCTCTCCCGCCTGGTTCTCATATCTCAAAATCGGCGAGGGGTGCTCCAACTGCTGCTCGTACTGCATCATCCCCACACTGCGCGGGGCCTACCGTTCGCGTCCGATCGACGCCTTGGTGGCCGAGGCGGAGCGACTGGTCGCCCGGGGGGTCAAGGAGATCAACGTCATCTCCCAGGACATCACCCGTTACGGCAGCGACATGGATGACGGCACCACGCTGGAAGGGCTTGTCCGGCGGTTGGTCGCGATTGAGGGCTTACGCTGGATACGGCTCCTCTACGCCTATCCGGACGGGATCACCGACTCCCTGATCGCCCTGATTCGGGATGAACCGAAGGTCTGCAAGTATCTGGACATTCCGATCCAGCATATCTCCGATCCGGTACTGAAAGCGATGAAGCGGAGAAGCTCTGAGCAGCAGATTCGTGATCTGATCGTCAAACTGCGGAGCGAAATACCCGACATTGCACTGCGTACGTCGCTGATCGTCGGCTTTCCGGGCGAGACACTCGAAGACTTTACCACGCTGACCCACTTTGTTGAACAGACCCGCTTCGACCGCCTCGGGGTATTCTGCTACTCCAGGGAAGAGGGCACGCCTGCGGCCCAGATGCCGGACCAGGTGTCGGAGCGTGTCAAGCGGGAACGCTACCGCAAACTGATGCGTTCTCAGGCGCGGCTTTCCTTCCGTCACAACCGCACGCTGATCGGGACAACCGAACAGGTTATTGTGGAGGGTTTCAGCGAAGAGACCGAGCTGCTGCTCAAGGGGCGTTCTTCCCGCCAGGCGCCTGACATCGACGGCCAGGTCTATATCACATCCGGAACCGCCGATATCGGCGACATCGTCACCCTCAAGATCACCGACTCATCGGATTATGATCTGATCGGCGAAATGGTGGAATAGCCAGGCACCCATGAAACTTAATGCCAAACTGATCATCATCATGATCTCGCTGCTGGTTCTGGCGATGCTGACTCTCTTTATCCTCAACCAGTCTGCCCAGACCGCCCTTGTGAACGAAATCCAGGATAGTTCTCAGGAAATTTCCAAGGCGGTCCAGATGAGTATCGAGGATCTCACCTCCAGTGCCGAGACCTCACGTCTGACCGATTATCTGGCAAAGGCCCGTGAAAAGGGTATCAACGAGATCAACATCATCAACACGGAGGGGGAGATCATCGACTCCTCCGATCCTGATAAGATCGGCAAAAAGCGCGAGCTCAAAAAACTGGAAAAAGGGATCCACGCGGTACAGCGACCTCTTGGCGGCGCGGTGCTCTCACAGAAGCCGTATGAAGTGGTTGTGCCGGTTATTGTCGGTGATGAGCAGCTCGGCTATGTCCAGATCAACATGCTGCTGGACAATATTCGTGATATACAACGGGCCAATTTTATCCGGCGCCTGTTCGCAACCGGCATGGTTTTTACTGTCGGCAGCGCGCTGATCATCTTTCTCGCCCGACGCTATACGACGCCGATCCAAAACCTGGTGGAGGACTTCAAGCGGATTTCGGCCGGTGATCTGTCGGTGACCATTCCGGTGGAAAGCAACGACGAAATCGGGGAGATGGCAGAAGGCTTCAACAACATGGTTGAAAAACTGCGTGAGCGGGAAGCGCTGGAAAAACGGCTCTACGAGGCCGAACACCTCTCGCGGGTCGGGCAGCTGGCGTCCGGCATCGCCCATGAGATCCGGAATCCGCTTAATTATATCAGCCTGGCGATTGATCACCTCAAAACCGAGATGCTCCCCCGTTGCGGTGACAGGTGCGAAGAACTGGAGGATTTGGCGGAAAAGATCAAGGAAGAGGTGCGCCGCGCAAATTATATGGTGGTGAACTTCATGAACTATGGCCGGCCGCTCAAGCTGCGCCGAACCGATGTCGTCTATCGGGAGCTGCTGGCCAAGGTGCTGCCGGTGCTGCAGGATCGATTAACCGAGCAGCATATCGTTATCGATCAGCAGATTCCCCCTGATCTGCCGCCACTCTGGATTGACGGAGAGCTGTTTCGGAACTGCATCCTTAACTTTGTCACCAACGCCGCGCAGGCAATGCCGGACGGCGGCACGATCACTCTGGGAGCACTCCTTGAAGGGGGCCAGGCAAAACTGACCTTCAGCGATCAGGGGAGCGGCATATCTCCGGACGATATCGGCAAAATATTTCAGCCCTATTTCACCACCAAGGATGTCGGTGTCGGCCTGGGGCTGGCTATTACCGAACGGATCATCAAGGAGCATGGGGGCGAAATAGAAGTTGAAAGCACGCTTGGCAGCGGAACGACAATTACCGTTTCACTGCCGCCGCAACCGACGGAAACCTGAAACGATTGAGGACCTATGAACAAAAGAGGCAGCATACTGATAGTTGACGATGAAAAGGGACAACGGGATATACTCAGCCTGATCCTGAAAAAAGAGAACTACGATGTCGTTGATGTGCCCGGTGTACGCGAGGCACTGGCGCAGCTGGAAAAGCGCGAGTTTGATCTGATCATGACCGACCTCAAGATGCAGGGGCAGAGCGGGCTTGACCTGCTCGAAAAAGTTCTGGCCGATGACCCGCAACAGTGCATCATCATGATGACGGCCCACGGCTCGGTTGATTCGGCCGTGGAGGCCATGCGCAAGGGAGCCTTCGATTATCTGGAAAAGCCGCTGGAGCGCGACAATCTGGTACTGACCCTGCTGCGGGCCTTCGAACGCATCGGCCTGGTGCGAGAAAACCGGGTGCTGCAGAAACGGATCGAATCGATCGCAACGATTCCCAACATGCAGGGTGAGCATCCCAAAATGAAGGAAATTTTCCGGGTCGTTGCCAGGATTGCCCCTTCAAATTCAACCGTCCTGATCGTGGGTGAATCTGGAACCGGCAAAGAGCTGATTGCCCGGGCGATCCACGAAGGGAGTCCGCGCCGCGACAAGCCGTTTATCGCCATCAACTGCGCCGCCATCCCGGAGACACTGATCGAAAGCGAGCTGTTCGGCCACGAAAAAGGGAGCTTTACCGGTGCCAATGCCCGTGAGATCGGCATCTTCGAAGCGGCGGACGGCGGCACGGTATTTCTGGATGAAATCGGCGAGATGAACGTCGCCATGCAGGCCAAGCTGCTGCGGGCCATCCAGGAAAAGGAGATCCGCCGGGTAGGGGGCAAGGTCAATATCGGGCTGGATGTACGTCTGGTTTCGGCCACCAACAAAGAACTCGAGCAGGAGATTAAAAAAGGTACTTTCCGGGAGGACCTGTTCTACCGCCTCAACGTTATCCGCGTCAATCTCCCCCCGCTGCGGGAGCGGGGAAACGATATCAAGACTCTGGCTGAATTCTTTCTGGAAAAATACAGCAAGGCGGCCGGAATCCCGATGGACGGCATCTCGAAACAGGCACTGAAGCTGCTGATGAACTACAGCTGGCCCGGCAATGTCCGTCAACTGGAGTCGGTGATTGAACGTTCGATCCTGATGGCCGAAAGCAACTACATCGAACCGGTTGACCTTCCGACCGAGATCACCGCCTGCGGATCACTGGCGGGGGGGATTAATTTTGACCTTCCTGCAGAGGGGATCGATTTTGAGGCGTTCGAAAAAGGGCTGATCGTTAAGGCGATGGAACGGGCAGAATGGGTGATCGGCAAGGCCGCGCCACTCCTGGGAATGAGTTACAAGACCCTGCAGTACCGTCTGGACAAGTTTGAGATCGATCGCCGGATAAGCGCTCGCAAATAGATTTTTTGCCAGATACGACATTTGAAACACTGAGCAGCGGAGTAGTGGTGTCTCATTTTCTCATAGAAAGCTTTGATTTCTCTGTTGCTCGCCGGGAGGCGCCTGATTTTGGCCGTTGCTCCGCGTTATTCCGACTGTTGTTTTTAGCTTAAAACGGATACCCCAGTCCGACAAAAACCGCAGGCCCATCCTTGCCGATCCCCAGATCGACTCTGCCGACAATGTTCGGGCGTACGATCGCCCGGAAACCGATGCCGGGGTTAAACTCGAAATTTGAACTGTTTGCCTTGTTCAGCGACTCCATTACCCCCCCCAGGTCAATAAACGGCGCCACCTCCCAGTCAGCAGTCACGCCGAATACCTCCCAGCGAAAGAGCCGGATGCGCTCCTCTAAATTGCAGAGCAGAAAACTGTTGTCGATAAAGCGGTTGCGGCCGTAACCACGCAGGGTACTCTCACCCCCCAGGATGCTCTGTTCCAGAAAAGGGACGTTATCACCTATGGTCTGATTATACATCAGGCGGAACACACTCACATACCTGCCGTTACCGAGCGGGACATAACCCTTGGTTTCAATCTCGTAGTGCCGGTAATCGCCACTCCCCCCCCATGCTTTCATCGTCGGTTCAAAGGAAATCCGGGCATAGGCGCCATCGGTGGGGGTATCCCGATTGTCGAGCGTACTGTATGACAGCGAAAGGCGCACGGCATGGGTAGTAAATCCGTCAATACCTGGCACGGTTGCTGACGAAAACCTGTCTTTGATGTCAGGGAGCCCCCCGAAAGCTCCCGAACGGATTCCGACATCGCGGAAACGATCGCCGAGAGTGACCTGAAGGCGCCCTCCAATCCGGTATCCTGCGGAAATGTTATAGCCGAATTCGTCATTGGCATAATTTGTTTCCATCTGCTGCGGGCTCTTGGCGTTAAAACCGAAGAAGCGCGAAGAGCCGTCTACCAGTTTGAAGAAAAATCCGTTCAGCTCCAGTTTATGATCCAGCAGTGACGTGTCTCTGACCCGAAGTTCGTAATCATGATTTACCCTGCCGGACTGGGAAAGGTTGAACTCGAAATTCCGGTCCGGAGTCGGGTAGAACGCCCCGTACAACGAAGCGGTAACACCGAACGTGTCGTTGTAGGTTACCTGTGGAGCCAGCAGGGCCGTGATCTCGTCCCGCCTGTTATGCGCCAGAAATGCCGCCAGGGCACCGGTTGTGACCCCCTCATTGGGGCTTGCGGCGATCACCGGCAGCGGAACCGTCACCAGTTTGATCGTATCGTCGGTGGAATCACTGGTCAGGGGGAGGTACGAATCGTCACGAGGGATGTAGCTGGTACATCCGACCAGGAACAGCAGGCTCGCGCAGAAGATGGTACGAACGCAGCGGAACGGTCTTAATATCGAAAGGATGGTCTGCATGCGGGGTTTGTAGCATTGAGCACCGGCACTGTCAATCAGCATACTGCACTTTTACTCCTCTCCTCTGTTTTCCGCTCTCAATTGTCTTGCTGGATGGCCCGCTTTTGCGTACTATTTACATCTACCGCACTATTTTATCCTCGGAGCTGACATCGTGAGTATTATAGAAAAGGTCGTAAAAATTGCGCAGGATGCCCGTCAGGCATCGCTGGTTATGGCACGTCTTTCAACGGCTGCAAAAAATGCCATGCTGCTGAAGATGGCCGCGGCCCTTGAACATGCCACACCGGGCGTGATTGCCGAGAACCTGAAAGACCTTGAAACTGGCCGGCTGAAGGGGCTTTCAACTGCCATGCTCGACAGGCTGATGCTGGATGAAGGTCGTATCCGCGGCATTGCCGATGCCCTGCGTGAGATTGCCGCGCTGCCTGATCCGGTTGGCGAAGTGACCCGAATGTGGAAACGCCCCAACGAGTTGATGGTCGGCAAGATGCGCATTCCGCTCGGCACGATCGGGATCATCTATGAATCGCGGCCCAATGTGACAGCAGATGCCGCGGCCCTCTGCCTCAAGGCCGGCAATGCCGTGATCCTGCGGGGCGGTTCCGAAGCGATTCACTCCAACCTGGCCATCGCCGGGGTTCTTCAGACTGTTCTGAAAGAAATGGACATTCCCCAGGCTGCGCTGTCACTGATCCCTTTCACCGAACGGCAAGGGGTGCTGGAGATGCTCAAACAGGAAGAGTCAATCGACCTGATCATCCCTCGCGGCGGCGAAAGCCTGATCCGGTTTGTGGTTGAAAACTCGCGTATCCCGGTCATCAAGCATTACAAGGGGGTCTGCCACATCTTTGTCGACCTGTCAGCCGATTTCGATAAGGCCGAACAGATCATTGTCAACAGCAAGACCCAGCGCCCCGGTGTCTGCAATGCTCTGGAGACGCTCCTGATCCACAGGGACGTGGCCGCTGAATTCATACCGAGAATTGCCGCTACGCTCTCTGCACTGGGTGTAGAATTGCGCGGGGATGATGCTTTTTGCAGCTACGCACCGACCGCCACGCCTGCCACGGAAGAGGATTGGCATGCCGAATATCTGGAATTGATCCTGGCCTGCCGGGTTGTCGACGACCTCGATGCCGCTATCGCCCACATCAACCGCTACTGCTCACTGCACACCGAATCGATCATCACCAGCGACTACAGCCGTGCCCAGCGCTTCATCCGCGAGGTCAACTCCTCCTGCGTGATGGTCAACGCTTCGACCCGCTTTGCCGACGGCGGCCAACTCGGCCTGGGGGCCGAAATCGGGATATCCACCACCAAGCTGCACTCCTTCGGCCCGATGGGACTGGAGGATCTGACCACCACCAAGTTCATCGTCTATGGCGACGGACAGGTCAGGGAATAAACGTTACCAGGGAGCAGGTCATGACTATTCAGGAGCAGATTCAGCAGTTCCTCGACTCACCCGCATTCGGGGTGGTCGGCGCCTCCACCAACCGCCAGAAGTACGGCAACAAGGTGCTGCGCTGTTACCTGCAGAACGGCAGGAAAGTCACACCGGTCAATCCCAATGAACCGGAAATTGAAGGGATACCCTGCGCAGCTACGATCAGCGACCTGCCGCCGGACGCCTTGAGCATCTCCATGATCACCCCGCCGACTGTCACGGCGAAGCTTGTACCGCTGGCGCTTGAAAAAGGAATAAAGAATATCTGGATGCAGCCGGGAGCCGAACACCCCGAAGCGGTATCACTCTGTCGCGAACGGGGGATCAATGTCATCGCCGACGGCAGTTGTGTGCTGGTCGTAATGGGGTTTCATGATCACTGACACACAGCTCGTTAAAACAAATAAACTTCGCCATCTTGTTTTTGGATGATTTTATTATTTTATAATTGCTGTTTAGTAACAGCTTGTTTTCTTCCGAGAGACACTATTGACAGAATTACTTTATGATGTTTATATAACAATATCGTGAGATTGAACTGCAATTTATTGTAAAAAAATGTTTTGCAAATTAGCCGGATATGTTTTATTGTATCTATAGAAATGATTTATTAACATCAAAGATTTGAAGGAACAGGCGCTGTATGGCACAACCGGCATTACAAACAGAACAGAATGGATTTGTGGGCGCAGTCAGCGGCATGTCGCTTGCTGACATCATTCAGGTCAAGGGGGGCAACCGCTACTCGGGAAGCCTGATTGTGGAGCACCTGAACAAGAGCGGAATCGTATATTTCCGCGATGGTGAAATTGTCCATGCCGAGCTGGGTCATCTGGACGGGGAAGAGGCATTCTACGCTGTTATGGGATGGGCCGGGGGCACGTTCCGGAGTGAGCCGAAACTTTCAACTACCAACCGGACTATCAACCAATCATTAGGGTTTCTGATCCTTGAGGCTCTCCGTCGCATGGATGAGGCAAAACACAGTTCACAACAGGAGAAACTGGTAGAAGTCAGTTCACCCAAGGGGGATGCAGGTATGAGTGATATCAGTACAAAGCTTTCGGTTATTCCGGAAATCGAGCATGCGCTCGTAATGACCAAGGACGGGGCCGTTGTTGATGACACATCATATCAGGCCGAAATTCTCGGAGCTAACGGACTGTTTCTGGCTCTTTTTTCGGAGCAGATTGGATCACAGTTCGGAATCGGTGAATTCAAAGCTGCTACGGTACATGGCAGTGAGCATCATCTGTTTCTTTTCGATTCCAAGCGTCATCTTCTCTGCGTTTCAGCCAACGGAAGCGCCAACGTAAACTCACTTGATTCTGAAATCCGTCGGGTAATAGGGCAGAAATAGGGGGTTAGCATGCAAACTATTATGCTCGGCTTGACCTCGGTTCCCGGAGTTATGGGGGGGATGCTTTCCGATGAGCAGGGAAATGTTCTGGCACACTCTTTCCCCCCCTACTTTGATGCGGCAACTATGAAGGGTGCAGCCGATCTGCTCCAGGACACTACGGCCGGTCTCCAGGACGTAACCGGTGGCGTAAAGCTCTATGATATCCGCTTTGAACTTGGTCGCCTGATCATCAAGACTCTTCCTCGTCTGTTCATTGCCGTACTTTGTCAACCGGCAGTAAACATTCAACTCCTGTACATTTCCCTGAATGTAGTCATCAAAAAAATCGAGAAACTGCCGTCTGAACAGCTTGTGTTACAAACAGCAAAACAGGCGGAACCGGCTTCCGCACAAGCTCCTGTTAAGGCGTCTGTGTCAATTCCAGAGCCCGAAAAAAAGTTTGGGAAAACACTTGGGCCACCTCCAACCTGGTAGCCGGACAAACGACAAGTAAATACTTGCCAGATCGACAAAAACCTGACATAGTGTGTAATCTTCGACGGGCAGCAATGCCCGTCGTTTTATTTTGCGGAATTGAGGAGTTTTACCCATGCAGGAACGAATCAGAAATATCGCCATTATTGCCCACGTTGACCACGGCAAGACCACCCTGGTTGACGCTATGCTTAAACATGCCGGGGTTTACCGTGCCAATGAGGCCATCACCGAGCGGGTCATGGACTCGAATGACCTTGAAAAAGAACGCGGCATCACCATCCTGGCCAAGAGCCTTTCGATCCACCACGGTCCCTACAAGATCAATATCGTCGACACCCCCGGTCACGCCGACTTCGGCGGCGAGGTGGAACGTGTGCTCAAAATGGTCGACTCCGTGCTGCTGCTGGTAGACGCCCTGGACGGTCCCATGCCGCAGACCCGCTTCGTACTGAAGAAATCTCTCGACCTGAACCTGAAACCGATCGTCGTCATCAACAAGATCGACCGCCCCGGCAGCCGTCCGGACGAAGTGCTCAACATGGTATTCGATCTCTTCTGCGAGCTGAACGCATCCGACGATCAGCTCGATTTCCCGGTGGTCTATACCAGCGCCAAGATGGGGTACGCCAAGCTGGATATCAACGTCGAGTCAAACAGCATGGAACCGCTCTTTGCGGTGGTAGAGGCCAACGTCCGCCCCCCCAAGGGAGATGCCAATGCCCCGTTCCAGATGCTGATCGCCAACATCGACTACAACGACTACATCGGCCGCATGGCGACAGGGCGCATATTCAACGGCACGGTCCGTTCCGGCGAGACGGTTGCCATGATCAAGCAGGACGGAACGATCACGAAAGGTCGCATCACCAAGCTGCTCGGGTACGAGGGGCTTAAACAGGTTGACATCGAAGAGGCCGGAACAGGCGATATCGTCACCGTTGCCGGCTTCGAGGATGTCAGCATCGGCGAGACGCTGGCCTCGGCCGAGAATCCGATCGCAGTCCCCTACGTCTCCATTGACGAGCCGACCCTGTCGATGAACTTCATCGTCAACACGTCCCCCTTTGCCGGCCGTGAAGGGAAGTGGGTCACCTCGCGCAACATCCGAGAGCGCCTGACCAAGGAGCTGCGTACCAATGTTTCCCTGCGGGTGGAGGATACCGACAGCCCGGATACTTTCAAGGTTTCCGGCCGTGGCGAGCTGCACCTCTCGATCCTGATTGAGACCATGCGCCGCGAAGGATTTGAGCTGGCAGTCTCCAAGCCTGAGGTCATCGTCCGGATCAAGGACGGCGTCAAGATGGAGCCGATGGAATATCTGGTGGTCGATGTTGCTTCCGATTTTCAGGGTGCCATCATCGAGAAGATGGGGCCACGCAAGGGGGAGATGGTCGCCATGGCGCCGATGGGCGATATGGTGCGTCTCGAGTTCATCATCCCGGCGCGCGGCCTGATCGGCCTGCGCGGTGAGGTTCTGACCGACACCCGCGGTACCGCCGTTATGACCCATACCTTTCACGAATATGCCCCCTACAAAGGCGACATACCCGGCCGTAAAAACGGCGCCCTGATGGCCATGGACCATGGCGAAACCACCGCCTACTCGCTGGACGCCCTCCAGCCGCGCGGCACTCTGTTTATCGGTGCCGGGGTCGAAGTCTACGGAGGGATGATAATCGGCCAGAACAACAAGGATAACGATCTGGATATCAACCCCTGCAAGGGGAAAAAATTAACCAACGTGCGCGCCTCCGGTACGGACGACGCCATCAAGCTTACCCCGCCGCGGGTAATGACGCTTGAACAGGCTCTTGAATTTATCGAGGACGACGAACTGGTAGAGGTTACTCCGCTCTCGATCCGCCTGCGCAAGAAGGAACTTGATCCGACCAGGCGCAAGCGGGCCTCGAAGGGGTAACGACATAAACATATTCACGCTATGCGGGCCGGGGTTTTCCCCGGCCCGTTTCGTTTGAAGCAGGAATTATCAGGTGATTTTTAGCTGACTGAGTGCTATAGTCCGCTGGAAAATACAGACTTCCAGGACGGGGCACACACCATGGCAGAGCAAACGATCTATCTGATAGGGGCCGGTTTTACCGGGTGGGATGGCTTCCCGGCCAAGGCGCTGGAAATTATCGGCG
>VFJM01000422.1 GCA_009886055.1 Geobacter sp.
CGGCGAGATCGTTGTCAGGAAAGAACTTGTAGCCCCGCTGTCAGAGCGTTTCCCAATTGTCAAACTGCCGATAGTACGCGGCGCGGTAGCGCTCTTCACCTCCCTGATCATCGGCATCAAGGCTCTTAATTTCTCAGCCAACGAAGCGATGACCGAAGATGAAAAAGAGAAAGAAAATGTGAAGAATAAAGATACCGGCAAAAAAGAGGGGGGGAGCGAGCTCTCTTCGTGGGCTATGGCCGGAACGATGGCTATGGCCTTCGGCTTCGGCATCTGCCTGTTTTTTCTCCTTCCGCTCTATCTGACCAAACTTTTGACGCCGGTCATCGGCGACAACAACATCGTCTTCAACCTGGTGGATGGCGTCATCCGGGTGGTTGTTTTTCTCCTCTACATCTGGGGCATCTCACGGATGGAAGATATTCAGCGGGTCTTTCAGTATCATGGCGCCGAGCACAAATCGATTTTTGCCTTCGAAGACGGGGTTGCGTTGACGGTTGAAAATGTTCGCCGTTACAGCCGCCTCCATCCACGCTGCGGCACCAGTTTCCTCCTGATCGTGATGCTGGTCAGCATAGCCGTATTCTCCCTGATACCCAAGCTCTGGCCGTTCTATCTCAAGGCGGGATCGAGGATAATACTGCTCCCGATGATCGCCGGCATCTCCTATGAGTTTCTCAAATGGAGCGCACTGAATGACAGCCACCCGCTCGTCAAGATGGTGATCACTCCCGGACTCGCCCTGCAGCGCCTGACTACCCGCGAGCCTGATGACAGCCAGATTGAAGTCGCCATTCGCGCAATGAATGAGGCGCTGGAGGTAAATGCAGGCTACAAGGACGACCGGTTAGTGGTGTAACTCCGGCTCACCCAGACTGCCATAACTATGCTCTCCTTTGAAATTACCCACCAAGACCACTGCCGCAGGCTGGAAAGCTACCTGCGGACCCTGATGCCGGCATCGCCGTTCGGCTATGCCCGCAAGCTCGTCAAAAGCGGGGCGGCCAAGCTGAACGGCTCCGCCGCTGCCTCTGATACGCTTCTTGCACTCCGTGACACCGTTACCCTTAAAGAAAGTGCAGCCACAATCGGATATAGTGCATCCGCCAGACCGGTACTGGACATCCTCTACGAAGATGTCCAGATCATTGTCGTCAACAAGCCTTCCGGTCTGCCGATGCACCGCACTGCCGAATGTGAGGACAACCTGGTGGACGTCGGACAGGCGTATATGATTCAGCGGGAGACCACCTGCAAGCTGTATCCGGTTAACCGCCTTGATCGCGGCACCTCCGGTACGGTCATTCTGGCCAAAAGCTCCAGCTCTGCCGGAATCTATGGACGGCAGGTAAAAGAGACCGGCCTGGACAAGCTCTACCTGGCGCTGGTATGGGGAACTACCGATGACGGCGGAGTCATCACCGAGCCGCTGGATGAGAAGGAGTCCGAGACCCGTTACCGCATTCTGCTATCGGGAGACAACTGTTCCCTGTTGGCAGTCACCCCGATCAGCGGGCGGATGCATCAGATCCGCAGGCATCTGGCTGCTATCGGGCACCCGGTTGTTGCAGACAAGCGCTATGGAGGAGGCGATATGCCGGAATATGCCGGGTTCGCCCTGCATTCATTCCGGACCATAGTAGTTCGGGAAGAGTTTGGCGAATTAACCGTCTGTGCTCCCGTAGCGGATGACCTGCTAACCCTGTGTGAACAGAGAGGGATTGGGCAGGATCGGCTTTTGGAAGAGGTATACCGTCTGACATAGCAATATGATACGGTTCGTACGGGAGGAATCAATGCGCGAAAAAACGATTTTTATTACCGGCGCATCAGCCGGTTTCGGCGCGGCCTGTGCCCGTATGTTTGCCGCCGGGGGCAACCGCCTGATTCTGACCGCCCGTCGGGTTGATCCGCTCCTGAAGCTGCAGGAGGAACTGGCTGCAGACGCTGAAGTGCATATAATCCCACTGGATGTACGTGACCGCGAAGCGGTACAGGGGGCGGTCGAAGGGCTTCCGGAACGCTTCCGCGACATCGACATTTTGATCAATAACGCCGGTCTGGCGTTGGGGCTGGAACCGGCACACCAGGTGGATCTGGATGACTGGGATACCATGGTGGACACCAACATCAAGGGCCTGATGTACTGCACCCGCTTCGTCCTCCCCGGCATGGTGTCCCGCAATCGTGGGCATATCGTCAACATCAGTTCAACCGCGGGGGCCTGGCCCTATCCGGGCGGCAACGTCTACGGCGGCACCAAAGCCTTCGTGACCCAGTTTTCCCGTAACCTGCGCTGCGATCTGCTCGGAACTCGCGTGCGGGTTTCCTGCATCCAGCCAGGCATGGCAGAGACCGAGTTTTCATCGGTACGCTTCAAAGGTGACGGCGAAAAGGCGGCCGGTGTGTATCAGGGGACGGAGCCGCTGACAGCTGAAGACATCGCCGAAACGGTGCGCTGGGTAACGAGCCAGCCGCCACACGTCAACGTTAACACCCTGGAATTGATGTCAATTGACCAGAGCTGGGGACCGTTCGCCATCCACAGAGAACAGAAATAAATCATCACAAGGATCATAGACATGGCAAAAGAACTCTACGTCGGGCATATCTCGGAGCAGGCAACCGAAGAAGATCTACGCAAACTTTTTGAGATTATGGGGGTCGTCACCTCGGTCCACCTGATCGTTGACGAGGTGAGCGGTGAATTCAAGCGCTGCGGCTATGTCCGGATGCTGTCCGAGGTTGACCTGGACGAGGTCGTAGAAACCCTTGACGGCACCTATCTGATTGACCGCTGCATCGTCGTCAGCATAGCCAAACCGCAGAAAGACCGTCCGGCCAAGACTCCGTACGTCAAGAGAAAACCGCTGGCGGGAGCCCGTCCTGCTGTATCTGCCCGTCCTGCGGCATCTGCCCGTCCTGCAGCGTCAGCTCGTCCTGCGGCGGGTGCCCGTCCGGCAGCGGCCAGGGATACCGTCCTGAACGAACGACCAACAGAGGCAAAAAGGGCAAAGAGCGCTCGCCCTGTAGTTAAAGAAGCCACAAAAACCGGACGTTCCTCTGCAGCAAAAGAGGCTGTCAGGAAGTTTCGTCCCGCTGCCGCTAAAGATGCTGCCAGAACTGAACGTCCGTCACCGGCAAAGCGCACCGGGCGTCCTGCCGGAGGCAAAAGGCAGGGAGAAGGCCCCCGCCCGCCTGCCAAAGGTCGCAGATAACCAATCAAGCCGATGTATCGTTCACTCACTGCCGATGAGGAACGATACATCAGTTCGCCAATCAAGGAGCACATCATGAAAATCCTGCGCAATTTTCTGTTCCTGACTCTCATCCTTACACCTGCCCTCTCCTTCTCAGCCGACCTGAAACGAATTCCCGCACTCTCACGCATAACCGCCGTCACCGTCTACAGCGACCGCGCCCTGACGACCCGCAGCGCCACACTCACTCTCAAACCGGGGAGTTACCTGATCGCCTTCGAAGCTCTGCCGACGCTGATCCTGGATGACTCGGTGCGGGTTGATGGCAAGGGAACTGCCGTGACAACGATAGCGGGGCTTGAAATCAAGCGGACTTTCCTGGAGCAGAGCGGCGAAAAGAGGGCACTGGAACTGCAGGAGGAGATCCGCGGTCTTGAGCGGCGTTCTGGAGCACTGGACGCGAAAAAGGCAGGAATATCGTCACAAAAGGCTTTTCTTGAATCGATCCGTGTAGCGTGGGGTGACCGCATCTCCAAGGAGCTGGCAATCGGCCGTCCTACAACAGCAGAACTTCTGGACGCTTCCAGCTTCATCGGTGTCGGAGTTACCAAGGCGGAAGAACAGAGCCGTGATATCGAGTTGGATAAAAAGGTGCTCAAGGATAAAATAGACGCGCTGCGACGCCAGCTGAATGAAGCGACCGGTTCGGTCCAGAAAGAGTCAAAAACTGTCGAGGTGGCCGTCGAGGTCACACACGGAGGGAGCCTCTCGCTGGAGCTTGTCTCGATGACCCCTCAGGCGAGCTGGTACCCCTCCTACGATGTCCGCCTGGGTACTGGCGCAAAAACAGCCGAGTTGACATTCCGGGCGATGGTGCGCCAACAGACCGGGGAAGATTGGAGCAGCGTCGATCTGACGCTCTCCACCTCCCGCCCCTCAGTCGGCGGCGCTCCGCCGGAGCTGTACCCCTGGCACATATCCCTGCACCGTCCGCAGCCGATGATGTCGGAGATGATGTATGGAGCACCGGCACCGCGCGCCAAGGCGATGAAAGCGGACCGAATGCAGATGGATAGTGCCGTTCCGGAAGCGGCAGCCGAAGAGGCGCCGGCCGTTTTTGCCACCGCGCAGATCAGTGACGAGCAATCGTCCGTCTCTTTCCACGTCCCCCGCACACTTGACATACCTTCCGACGGTACCCGTCACGGCACGGTCGTCGCGATAGAACAGTTGCCGGTCAGCATAGAGTATCTGGCGGTTCCAAAACGTGCCCAATCGGTATTTCTCCGGTCGGAGATCATCAACCGGGCCCCCTACCCGCTCCTGCCGGGCAAGGTCAATACGTTTGTCGGCACCAGCTACAGCGGCAGTTCCCAGCTGAA
>VFJM01000065.1 GCA_009886055.1 Geobacter sp.
ACGATCTGATGTTGCGCTACTATGAGCTCCTCTCCGATATGACTCTGGCAGAAATAGAGGTACTGAAGCGTGAGCTGAAGGATCATTCCCTTCACCCGATGGCCGCCAAGAAACGGCTGGGGCGCGAGATGGTTTCCCGCTTCCACGGCGCAGGCGCCGGGGAGATTGCGGAGGAGAACTTCGTCAAGCGCTTCAAGGAAAACGAGATTCCGGAGGATATGCCGCAGGTCACCTTTACGCTGACCGACGGAGCGATCCTGCTGGCCAGGGCCATGACCGAAGCGGGTCTGACCAAGTCGAACGGCGAAGGGCGCCGGGCGATCGATCAGGGAGGTGTCAAGCTGAATGGTGAGAAGGTCAGTGATACGAATCTGGAACTGACTGCAGCGGGAGAGTACATTGTACAGATTGGTAAGCGCAGGTTTGCGAGGATTGTGGTTTCGTAGGCTGGTTTATCTGAGCTTAAACAAAAACGGGACAGGCGCGCAGCCGGTCCCGTTTTTGTTTTCACCGCATTGGGCGTTTCGGCAAACTGCTCAAACTTCTCGAAGAACGTTGCCGGTTCCATACACCGCCTCCTGCTCCCGCACCCATTCAACCAGCTTCTGCTGCAACAGCTCTTTCGAGGGGAGGTAGAGACTGTATTCCCGGGCATGGATGTTGGCGTCTGCCGGCAGGGTCAGCTCGACAACCGCTTGCTTCTTCCGTTTGCAGAGGAGCATGCCGATGGTGGGGTTCTCGTCGGGGGTCTTCACATAGCGGTCAAAGTAGTTTACGTACATCTGCATCTGCCCCAGATCCTGGTGGCTCAGCTTGTCGAGCTTCAAGTCGATGAGCACATAGCAGCGCAACAGGCGGTTGTAGAAGACGAGATCAACGAAGAAGTGGTCCTCGTCGAAGGTGAACCGTTTCTGGCGGGCCTCGAAGAGAAACCCCTTACCCAGCTCCAGCAGGAACTGTTCGAGCTGGTCGATGATGGCGCTTTCCAGGTCGGATTCAGAATAGCCCGC
>VFJM01000112.1 GCA_009886055.1 Geobacter sp.
CATGCAGATCGGGATAAGGCCTTCCAGTTCCAGCACTCGAGACCTGGTTGTTGCCAGCTCCTCAATGCGCTTGTCCATCTCTTTCCGCAGCAGCCAGTTAGCCAGCCAGATCTGTAACAGGATGCCGATCAGGCCGATGACAAGCCCTTCCGTTATAGCTCTCTTCACATCAGCTTTGAATTCCACATCCGAGTCATTCATCTTTTTTTGCAGGGAGTCAACCACCTTGTCCATGCCGGACTCGACCTTGTCGATCTGCACATCGATCCTGTCGTGGAGTTCACGAATTTCATCGGTAATTCCATCTGTAGAGCTGAGGGCCGGGAGAAGCTTGCCTTCAAAGAGATTAACGACCTCCAGAATCGCCGCCCTTATCTCTTCGACCTGTTTTTTCTCCTCAGGTGATTCGACAGTCCAGATTACCAGCTCGAAATTGTTGAGGACCTCCTCCTTTTTCTTAGCCCAATCACGTTCCGTCTTGTCCAGATTACGTTCAATCATGGCGTCGATGATGACATGATAGAGAACAAGGCCCCCCATGGAGGCTTCCTTCACATCAACAGCATCCTGGGAACGCTTGGCACCGACATCCTGCATCTGTGCCATCTCTTTCAGGCTGACGTAATTCACTCCGACGATGCCGAAAATCGCCAGCATAATGATAACAACACTGATTTTGATTCTTGATTTGATGGTAACCATGTCTATTTTTCCACGTATTTTTGTATATTGTTCAACGAGTTAATAATAAGTCATTCAATTAACTTGTTAAGTATGTACCTTTTCTACAAGCTGATAAAAGGAGGTTGGTCAATAAATGTGGTAATTCAGGGGATCTGAGAAAAGTTCCCTGAGGAAAAGGTTGTTGAGGTAATGTCCCGTCTTGTTGGCTTCGACTTTTCCGAGGATGCGATAACCGCTGGTGTAAAAATCGCCGATAAGGTCGAGAATTTTGTGATTGACCAGCTCTTTTTTGTAGCGGAGACCGCGCGGGTTCATTATTTCATCACTCCCGATTACCACGGCATTGTCGAGTGACCCACCTCTGGCCAGACCGATCTTGCGAATGGCTTCGATCTCTTCCTGAAGCACAAACGTACGGGAATTGATTATAGCAAAAGCGTTTTCGACGTCAGTCACCCGCTTTTTCTGTTTTCCTACCGGTGGGCGAAACTCAATTGACATGGTGATTTCAAGCGTATTGAGCGGTTTGACCTTGACCCACGAATCGTTGTTACACACTTCTACCGGGCGCAGCACTTTCAAATATACTCCGGACTCGGGGAACTCATATACCCCGGCCTTCCACATTCCCTGATAAAATTCCCAGGCTGAACCGTCCAGAATTGGTACTTCAGGGCCGTCGATGTACACCAGACAGTTTGTGATGCCGGAAAAATAGAGTGCCGCCATCAGGTGCTCGATAGTCGAAACGGAGACGCCATCACGGCTGATCTGGGTGGAAAGGCGTGTGTCGCCTACCATGTCATAGCGGGCAGGAATAAGATGCCCGTTATACACAAAAGCAATGCCGAATTCACGACGGGGGAGAAACTCCAGCGTCACTTCCTGGCCGCTGTGCAGGCCGATGCCGGACACTTTAAAAATACTGTTTATGGTTGTTTGTCGTTTTATCATTTAGCCGGCGACCCTTCTTTTAAGCTCTTCATGTTCTGCGGCAAGAGCATCGTATTTTCGTTCCAGTTCACGAATCTGGTCGAACAGGCAGGCAATCGCCTTGGCCTCCGGGTCGGGTAGTTGGCCGTGCTCCAGATCGGCCCGGCCGACATCCTTCTTCTCCTGCTCTATAACCATCCGGCCGGGGATCCCGACCACCGTGGCGTTCTCGGGTACCGCCTTGACCACCACCGAATTGGACCCGATCTTGGCCCCCTTCCCGACCGTAAACGGCCCCAGAATTTTGGCGCCTGACCCGATCACCACGTTATCCTCCAACGTCGGGTGTCGTTTGACCTTGTCCCAGGTAACTCCGCCCAGGGTAACACCGTGGTAGAGGGTCACGTTATTGCCGATCTCGGCCGTCTCACCGATGACAACCCCCATGCCATGATCAATAAAAAACTTCCGCCCGATCTTGGCCCCGGGATGAATTTCGACTCCGGTCAGGAAACGCCCGATGTGGGACGTAAAACGACCGATGAAGAAGAACTCGTGAATCCAGAACCAATGGGCAATCCGATAGATCCAGAGCGCATGCAGGCCGGGATAGCAGAAAATGATCTCCCATACATTTCGGGCGGCCGGATCGCGTTCAAAAACCGAGTTGATGTCTTCACGAATATTTTTAAACATATAATCAACTCCTTTATTCTGACCGATTGCGATTTTCAGAGGTAGCACACTGCCCGTAAACCTGTCAATTTATTCATTTCATGACATCAAAAACCCTGCTAAGCCGGATACGTGCGTTAACGAAGTTACTTATACAAAAATAACTCAAATAATAACTTCTTACTTGACTAAACTTCCTGCTCGACAAAAATGCTGTTTATTCTTATAACAAGCACGAAAGCCAACTTACACGTACCGGAGTTCTTAGTGGATACGTTGACCCTGTTCGCCCCGGCAAAAATAAACTACCTGCTCGATGTCATTGGAAAACGACCAGACGGGTATCATGAGCTTCGCATGATCATGCAGCGCGTCAATCTCTGCGACGAGATCACCCTCACCCTGACTGATTCCCCCGGCATCAACGTTTCCTGCAGCTCGAAAGGAGCGCCGGACGGCCCTGAAAATATCGCCTGGAAAGCTGCACGGACACTGCTTGATCTTTCAGATTCAGGTAACGGCGTATCTATCGGGATCATAAAAAATATTCCTGTTGCCGCCGGCCTGGGCGGGGGGAGCAGCGACGCTGCATCGGTGCTGATGGGGATGAATGAACTGTTAGATCTCGGTCTGACTGAACAGAAACTTATGGAAATAGGCTGCAAACTTGGCGCTGATGTCCCTTTTTTTATTTTCAAAAAAACAGCGCTCGCCGAGGGAGTCGGCGAAAAACTTACCCCCCTGCCCGAAATGCCGAAGTGCTGGATTCTGCTGGTTAATCCAGGTGTGCGTGTTTCAACTGCCTGGGTTTATCGATCTTTACAGTTGACAAGCAGGGGCGAGCTGAATAAACTGCCGGAGTTTTTCGAGTCTATTGAGCATGTTGTTTCAATTTTATCCAACGATCTCGAATCAGTCACAATCCCGGTATTTCCGGTAATTGCCGACATCAAGGCCCGACTGATGAATCTGGGTGCAGCTGGAAGCATGATGTCAGGCAGCGGACCGACGGTTTTCGGCATTTTCAAAAGTTTTGATGCTGCAGAGACCGCGCGCCGTGCCGTTACGAAAGACACGAACTGGTTTGCTGCAGCAGTGGAAACACTCTGATTGTACTCAATACTCTTCATTGGGGCGTCGCCAAGCGGTAAGGCACCGGATTTTGATTCCGGCATTCCCAGGTTCGATCCCTGGCGCCCCAGCCATTCTTATGTAAAGGTCAGCTTTGAAAGCTGACCTTTTTTGTTCAATTTACAGCCTGTACCAAGGTGCCCCGTGGCGGTATGGCAAGGACTCAACAGCGTGTTGATCAACCTCGTTTCGATTCATCCCTACCCTTCTCCGCAATCAATTCCTCTGGCGAACGCCTTTCTAAAGGCGTATGCGCTCAAGAGCACTGTTTCAATTGATCTGATTGATTTTTATCTTGGAGACGATGCTGCAGCCTGCGCTGCAAAGCTTGCCGAACCTCTCCCCGTCGCGGTCGGCTTTTCGATGTATCTCTGGAATCGCGACCTCAGTTGTGAAATTGCTGCCGAACTACGGCGAAATCATCCTGCTGTCAAGCTCTTCTGCGGTGGCCCGGAAGTCACCGCTGATCCCGGGTTTGTTACAGGCTTGGGTATTTTCGATTTCATTATTGTCGGTGAAGGAGAAGCTCCCTTTTTATCACTGTGTCAAACTCTGGCAACTGGAGGAAATTTTTCGGAGATTCCCGGCATTCTGCTCCCCGCCTCCGTCATACTCCCCCCCCCGCCCCCTGTCACAAACCTGGATTCAATCCCGTCTCCTTACTTGACGGGGGTAATCGATACTCGTGCCAATCCGGGTATACTCTGGCAATTATCGCGGGGATGCAGCTTCACCTGTGATTTCTGTTTTGATTCGCGCGGAGTTCATGGGGTACGGC
>VFJM01000263.1 GCA_009886055.1 Geobacter sp.
CGGCGGCGTCAGCAGCAACCGGGTCGTACTTGACTATATCCGGGAATCGTACCCCGATACAATAGTTCCTGCGGAAGCGCTCGGTTTTGAAGCCCTCGGGGCACTCCTCTGGGCAGAAGAGCAGGGGAGCGTCGTTACCGATAAGGAGACGCTTGTTTCGGCTTCATACCACTCGTTTCCGGCGTTCCCCGCACTGAAAAAGGATGGAGCGGGTGTCACCTTCAAATCGGCGCCGCGGGGTGAATTCTACGACGGCGAATACATCTGCGGCCTCGATGTCGGCAGCACCACCACCAAGGCGGTGCTTTTGCGGACCGACAATTATGCGATCACAGCCAGCGTGTATCTCCGAACCAACGGCGATCCGATCAACGCCAGCCGGGAGTGTTACCGCGAGATTCTGGCCCAGGCTCCGGCAGGGGCGTGCCTCAGGATCATCGGTCTCGGGGTGACCGGCAGCGGCCGGCAGATTGCCGGACTCCATTCCTTGAGTGAAGGGGTTATCAACGAGATTGTGGCGCACGCAACCGCTGCGGTCCATTTTGATCCGGAGGTGGAGACCATCTTCGAAATCGGCGGTCAGGACGCCAAGTACACCTACATTACCAACCGGGTAGCCAGCGATTATGCCATGAACGAGGCATGTTCCGCCGGAACCGGCTCGTTTTTGGAGGAGGCATGCAGCGAATCACTCGGAATCGAGACGAGAGAGATTGCCGGCATCGCTTTTGAGTCCACTTCACCCCCTAATTTTAACGACCAATGCGCGGCTTTCATCGGGAGTGACATTAAGACCGCCGTTCAGGAGGGGGTTGGGCGTGAAGATATCGTTGCCGGGCTTGTCTATTCCATCTGTCAGAACTATCTGAACCGGGTCAAGGGGAACCGGCCGGTGGGGAGGAAGATCTTCATGCAGGGGGGGGTCTGCTATAACAGCGCCGTTCCCGCTGCCATGGCGCAGCTCTGCGGTCAGGAGATCATCGTGCCGCCGGAACCTGGATTAATGGGGGCCTTCGGCGCCGCCCTGGAGGTGTACCGGAAGATCGAGAAGGGGCTCCTTGAACGGCATTCATTTGACCTGGCAGAGCTGGCAGCACGGGAAGTCGAGTACAAGGAGCCGTTTGTCTGCGCCGGCGGCGCCGAGAAGTGCGACCGGAAATGTTCGGTGGCGCGGATAACCGTAAAGGGAAAGACATACCCTTTCGGCGGGGCGTGCAATAAATATTACAACATCATCGGCAACAAGAGCGCATTCGACACGAATGAACTGGATCTCGTCAGGATGCATGAGGAGCTGGTCTACCGCACCTATGCCCCCGCATCCGTCAAGCGGGGCGGGGTGAAGGTCGGCATACCGGCATCACTCTTTTCCAATACATTTTATCCGCTCTATGCCCACTTCTTCACCAACCTCGGGGCCGAGGTGATTCTCGGAGATACCCTTGATCCGCGCGGCATGGAGGCGACCGGCGCCGCGTTCTGTTACCCGGTCGTACTCAGTCACGGCCTGATCAGCAGCCTCCTTCAAAAGGAGCCGGACTATATTTTCATTCCTCACGTACTCAGTTCTGCAATTAAAAGTGGCGATGAAACCAGCTGCACCTGCCCCTTTGTCCAGGCGGAGCCGTATTACCTGAAGGCCGCCTTTCACGATCAGCTGGCGTCCAAACTGATCACGGCGGTACTCCCTTTTGACGATCACAAAAAACTCCGTCGTACGTTTGCCGGCATCGGCAAACAGCTCGGCATTTCCGCCCGGAAGTCGGGGCGCGCTTTTGACGACGCCTGGAAGGTGTTGCTGGCCATGCGTACCGAAATGAGAGAAATCGGCGCGCGATTCATAGCCAACCTGAAAGAGGATGAAACGGCCCTGGTCCTGTTCGGCCGCTCTTACAACGCCTTCAATCGGCACGGCAACATGGGGATTCCGCACAAGTTTGCCACGCGCGGCACAAAGATCATCCCGCACGACTTCCTGCCGATCAATGATTCCTCGGGTGATAATGTCGAGTGGATGTACTGGACATCGGGACAGGGGATACTGAATGGAGCCCGCTATATTCTCGACAAGCCGAATCTCTACGGGGTCTATATCACCAACTTCAGCTGCGGCCCCGATTCGTTCATTACCGGTTACTTCCGCAACACGATGGGACAGAAACCTTCCCTGACGCTTGAACTTGATGCCCATACGGCGGATGCCGGTGTAGATACCCGCATCGAGGCCTTTCTCGATGTTGTCCGGGGCTACCGGGAGCTGAACCTCTCTCCGCCGGTTGAAGAACCGTTTGTACCAGCCGAGCTGTTTACGAAAAAGAGCGGCATGTTTGTCCGAACCGGCAGTGGTCAGGAATATCCGCTTACCGACCCGAAGGTAACGGTACTGATCCCCTCCATGGGGGACACCGCCGCCAAGGGGCTTGCTGCGGCATTCCGCCATGCAGGAATCAGATCCGAGGCGCTTCCCCCTCCCGGCCAGCAGGAGCTGATGCTCGGTAAGGGAGAGGCCACCTGCAAGGAGTGTCTGCCGCTGCTTCTGACCTCCGGCTCGCTGCTCCGCTATCTGGAAGAGCGGAAGAGACAAGACGAGGTGGTCGTGTATTTTATGCCCGGCGCCGAGGGCCCCTGCCGTTTCGGTCAGTACAATATTTTCATGTCCAACCACATAAAAAAGAACCGTCTCGATAACATAGCCCTGTTGTCCCTCTCCTGTGAGAACGGCTATGGCGGCATGTCAACGGCATTTACCCGGCGGGTGTGGCGGGCCTTCAGTATTAGTGACGGGCTGGATGAAGTGTACGCCGGAGTGCTGACGGTGGCCAGCAAGCGCGGCGAGGCACTGGCTGTTTACGAGAAAGGCAAAGCGCGTATCATCGAGAGCATCGCCTCTGACAGTTTTAAGGATACCTTGAAGGTGCTGGAGGAGGAGATGAATGCTCTTGGCCGTTGCGGCAAAAAGTATCCGGTCGGCGATGCGGTGATGGTGAATCTGACCGGTGAGATCTATGTCCGCCGCGACGGATTTTCGCGGCAGTATCTTGTCGAGCAGTTGGCGGATCGGGGGGTGCTGACGCGAACAGCTCCTCTCACGGAATGGATGTACTATACCGATTACACCGTGCTTAAAGGGATTGCCCACGACTCCTCTTTTGGTGTCCGTTTTGGCATTCGCCTGAAAAACCTTTTCATGCGCAAGGACGAGGCCGACATCAGGAAGCGGATCCTCTTAAGCGGCTTTTACCACCCCTGCGATGTTGACGTGGAGGATCTGATGGATCGCGGCGCCGCCCTTATCGATCCGGCCCTGGCCGGCGAGACGATTCTGACGGTCAGTTCCGTGTTGACCGAGGTGGGGGATGATACCCACGGTGTCATCAGTATCGGTCCGTTCGGCTGCATGCCGTGCCGCATTGCCGAGTCGGTTCTCAACCACCGGCTGATCGATGAAAAGGAGAATTTTTCCCGTCACAGCGGCGCTTTTTGGGCAGAGCAGAAAAACGAGCTGCCGCTGCCGTTTCTGGCCATTGAAACGGACGGCAACTCGTTCCCGCAGGTCGTTGAGGCACGGCTGGAGAGTCTGGTGCTATCGGCGCAGCGCCTTAAGTCGGAGCTGGACAAGAGCGCTCAATCCCGCCTTTGAGAGAACAGCGGAAGAGCATGCTGAATGAGATAAGGGCGTCCCGGATGGGGCGCCCTTTTGCGATCATATGAAATCTGTTGGAGGATTATTTTTTTGATGCGAGATTGATTTCGGCATCAGATGCACGCAGATAGACCGGCAGCAGTTGTCCCGGTTCCAGCAATTCACCACGCCGGACGGCATGTAACGCCAACAGGACCCCGTTGGATGAATGGGGAGAATGGAGAGGGAAGGGGGCGAAAACAGCCTGCCCGCCCAGTCGTTCGGCAATCTGATCGTGATAGCGCAGGGCACCGTCACCGAGGAAGATGACCCGTTCTCCGGTAGTTGCGGCAATCTGATCGAGAAGTGCAGCGGGGGGGAGAACGCACTCATTGATGCGGGGGGAGGGGAGGGGGGACGAACAGTCATAGAGTGCGGCATACAGCTCGCTTTTGCGGGCATCGAGCATCGGGCAGATCAGGGTGGCCTGGAGGGAGAAATTCATCGCCAGCATCGCAAGCGAGGAAAATCCCGCACACGGTTTGCCGACCGCCAGTGCCAGCCCCTGGATCGTCGCAACTCCTCCTCGTACGCCGGTGAATGAACCGGGGCCGATGGAAGAGGCGAAGAGGTCAATATCGGCAATGGCCAGCCCCGCAGTTGTCAGGAGTCGCTCTATTTCTGGCATGAGGCGGGCGGAAAGAGTGCGATTGGTGTTAACCAGAGACTCGGCGACTATCTGTTCGTCAACGGCGACTGCAATACTTGCGAATGATGTGGACGTGTCTATGGCGAGGATGTTCATGAATCGTGTGCTCCGAATAAACGACAGTTTAACCGCAGAGAACGCAGCCAAAAGTAGGCGCTTCTAAGCGAGGAAACCAAAATAACAAGCTGTTACACCAATAATCGAAAAGCCAATAGAATGAGGTCCGGTTTTCACAAACTCTTCGATTTTTCTCTGCGATCCTTTGCGTACTCTGCGGTAAATATGTTTTTAATAAGTTTAATCAAGCCGTAGGCGATAGGCGGTCAAAAAACGCGCATCCTCGGCATACGTTACCGGGTAGATGAATGGAACCGGTTGGGGGTTCATGTCGCTGCCGACATTGCGGAACGTGAACAGGCAGGAATTCGAAAGGGACTTGTTGCCGTCCGCGCGGCTGAAGCGCTCTATGTCGC
>VFJM01000084.1 GCA_009886055.1 Geobacter sp.
GAAACCCGGCTCCCCGCCTTGAGGCTGCCGGAAACAATGGCATCACGGATGTTTTCCAGTATTTTTTCACGCAGCGTAAGGTGTTTTTCCATTGGCTTTTTCATGATTGATTATAGCTCCAAGGATAGTTTTGTGACATTGTATACAGTATGCAGATTTTGTCAATTATAACACGCTTCGTTTCTATTTTGTTCGGGTCGGCTGAGCAGTAATCCACTGCCGTTCTCTTTACTGTTTTTTACTCCGGGCAGAAGAAAGTAACTTGTTTTTTTGAGCCCTTGCAGGTAACCTGCTGCGACTATGGATCCGGTCAGGCACCTCAAAATATCGTTTTTTGTCCTCCTGATGCTTATCTCGGGGGGGACGATCGGCTACATGTCCATCGAAGGGTGGCGTCTGCTCGATGCCGTCTATATGACGGTGATTACCCTTGGAACGGTTGGTTTCAGGGAGGTCCACGATCTTTCCGACGGCGGCAAACTGTTCACGATGGGATTAATTGTCGTCGGCGTCAGCGTGCTGGGCTATATAGTCGGGAGTCTGGCCCAGATCATGTTCGAGGGGCAGATTCAGCGGATCATGGGGAGGAAAAAGGTGGAAAAACAGATTGAGGCGCTTTCCGGGCACTACATCATCTGCGGCTTTGGGCGGATTGGTTCGCTGATTTGCAAAGAGTTCAAGGCGAACGGGCTGAAATTTGTGATCATTGAAAAAAGCGTGGATGCAGCCGAGCGGCTTGCAGAGGATGGCTACCTGTACATGAAAGGGGATGCCACTCTCGATGAAACCCTGCTCAAAGCGGGTATCAACAGAGCCAAGGGGCTGATTTCCGTCGTTACCTCCGACACCGAAAACGTCTATATCACCCTGACCGCACGCGGCCTCAACCCGGACTTGTACATCATGTCCCGCTCCGGTGAAGAGGGGTCGGACATCAAACTCAAGCGGGCGGGGGCCAATAAGGTGGTATCGCCCTATACTATCGGCGGCAACCGTATGGCGCAGTCGATATTGCGCCCGAACGTGGTCGATTTTATCGAAATCGCCACCGGCCATGAACATCTGGAATTGCAGATGGAGGAGATCCACATCCCGCCCCACTCGGCTTTTGTCGGGGAAACACTCGTCACCTCCGGATTCCGCAAGGAGATCGGCGTCATTATTGTCGGCATAAAAAAGGGTCACGGAAAGATGGTGTTTAATCCGCATTCCCAGACCAGGATTGAAGAGCATGACACGCTGATCGTGCTCGGAGATCCGAACTCCATCCACAAGCTTGAGGATCTGGTCGCCCGCCCGTCCTCTGATGAAATCATTAAACAGCACAGGAAAGATCATCATGGAAACTAAGATTCATGCCCATGTTCCGTACGGTCGTTTGGCGGAACATCTGGAGTACGCCGTTGCGAACCGCGTCAACCCCGAGGTGTTTTTTCCCGCCGAGGCGCTTGATCATCTGGTCTGGGAAGAGCTGTATTCACTGGCTTCCGCGCTGCATGCCGCCGGTCTGAAGACAACAATCCACGCCCCTTTTCTCGATCTCAACCCGGGAGCGGTCGATCCGAGCATCCGTGCCGCAAGCCGCCGTCGCATCGATCAGGTCATGAAGGCCGCCGAACTGCTCCGCCCCCGGGTAATAGTGGTTCATCCCGGCTATGATGACCTCCATTACGGAGACAACCGCCTGGCATGGCTGACAAACAGTATCAATTTCTGGCAGGAATTTGTTCCCCGGGCCCGTGAGCTCGGCACGATCCTGGCGGTCGAGAATATCTTCGAAAAGGAACCGTCCACAATCAAGGCGTTGCTTGACGCCGTTGATGATCCCTGCTTCCGGCACTGTTTCGACGTGGGGCACTGGAATATGTTCACAACCGTGACCCTCGAGGAGTGGTTCAGCGAGCTCGGCGAGTATGTTGTCGAGAGTCATATCCATGACAATCATGGCGAGAGAGACGAACACCTGCCGGTGGGTGAGGGGGCGATAAATTTCGAGCGCTTTTTCCCGCTCCTGAACCGGTACGCCCCTGCAGCCGTCTGGACGATCGAAGCGCACAACACCGAACATCTCCAGCGGGCGATGAAAAATATCCAAAACTACATCCCGTAAAAAAGGCACCTATATGTCAGATGCAATATTAGTCACCGGCGGCTGCGGGTATATCGGCAGTCATGTCGTACGTCAACTTTCAGAATCGGGGCGCACGGTCGTTATCTATGACAACCTTTCCACCGGATTTCGTGATGCCCTGACGCAGGGCGAAGTGCTGGTCGAGGGAGAGCTGGCCGACCGCGAGGGGCTGGATGAACTCTTTCAGCGCTACCGTTTCACCACCGTCCTGCATTTTGCCGCCGCTATCATCGCCCCGGAATCGGTCTCAATGCCGCTGAAATACTACGGCAACAATACACGCAATACCTTCGGGCTTCTGGAGACTTGTGTGAAATACGGTGTCAGGCGCTTCATCTTTTCCAGCACCGCCGCCGTGTACGGGATTCCCGACGGCGGGGTGGCGGCCGAAGAGAGTACCCTGGCGCCGATCAACCCCTACGGCACCTCCAAGCTGATGAGTGAATGGATGCTGCGTGATGTCGCGGCGGCGCACGGCATGCGGTACGTTGCGCTGCGCTACTTCAATGTGGCCGGGGCCGACCCGCAGGCCCGCATGGGGCAGCGCACCGCGGAAGCGACGCATCTGATCAAGGTCGCCTGTCAGGCGGCACTCGGAATGAGGGAACATGTCAGCGTCTACGGCACCGATTATCCGACACCCGACGGCACCGGCATCCGCGATTACATCCACATCGAAGATCTTGCCTCGGCCCACCTGTGTGCTTTGGCATATCTTGAGAAGGGGGGTGAATCAACAGCCATGAATGTCGGCTATGGTCATGGCAGCAGTGTCCGTGAGGTGCTGGAGGTCGTGAAAAAAGTCAGCGGCGTTGATCTGAAGGTTGTCGAGGCGGAGCGGCGACCGGGAGACCCGGCCTCGCTGGTAGCCAGAGCTGATAAAATCAGGTCGTTGACCGGATGGCAGCCCCGGTTCAACAATCTCGAAACAATCGTAGCGGACGCCTGGCGCTGGGAAAGCAGGTTGGCGGGGAAATAATCATTACAGGTATCCGGTTTGTCAGGGCCGGGTTTTCTGATATTCAGCGGTGTCGTAATAATCAAAACCGTCATTATCTGAGCCTAACCTGTGTGTAGCAGCTACCGGTCTGTTGAAGGACGGCTTTTCCCGCATTTCCAGCACTCTGTGAATTGCCCCTCGATTTCCTCGCCGCATGAATCGCATTTCCAAGCCGCCAACTCTTCTGCTGAAAGTGCCTTCTCGACTATGAGTTTCGCCTCCGAAAAATCATCATCGTCAACGCATAATTGAGGCCAGCATTCAATGGGCGGGATTTCACCGTTCCCGGCGGAAAGAAATTCGTTTTTGAGCCAGCATCTAATCCCATGTCCTTCCAGGATGTTCTGGAATATGCTCACAATCGAGATGTTTGAAGCGCTGTAAACCGCCTTCATTTTCTCCCCGCAAGTGCGCCGCCGTCAGGGTGGGTGGGCAATTTATTAGTAACAACTTGAGCAGGGGTGGCCGGGAACTTTTTCTGGAGCATGTCCAGTTGCCGAGAGAAAAGAACCTTGAAGGTGCTGATGTCATGATTGCCGGGAACGTTAAAGACCCGTCCCTCAGGGAGGACAGTGGCAAACAGGGCCGGGCCGTCATTAGCCACCACGTCGTTACTGCCATAGCCGAGATAGATCGGAGGGTAGTTCTGTGGTGTTTCCGAGTATTCCCTTATCCAGCTCCATACCAGACGCGACCAGTCGCTTATTTTTGTTTCTGTCGTGACCTTTTGCCAGGAGGCAATTCCTCCGGCATCCTTGACCTCCTGGACCATTGAGTTCAAGCCGAGATAGGGGCTGATGAGTAAAACACCATCGATGTCCCTGGGGTGGCTGTGCAGGTATACAAGGGTGCCGAGTCCCCCCCAGGAAAAACCTGCAACCCAGATATGTTTGTATCCCTTGCGCCGTGCCGGAGCGATAATGTCGGTCTGCAGTCGCTCTCCGAGGGTTTGATTTGTGTAGTAGGCGAGATTGGTCTCCGGGGCAACAATATCAAAGGGGAGGCGGCGAAGTCTGATTTCGTCGATGATCCCTTCCTTTTCGAAAACCGTGTTGTTGCCGCCGAGGCCCCGCACGAGTATAAGGAGATTATCCTCTCTTCCTGTTGCTTTCGCAGGGTAGGTCAGGGTGTCGAGGGGAATCTTCGGGTTGACTGCGCAGCCGGTGACAAGGACGCAGCAGACAATAAGGGTGATACTCAACAGATGTCGAAGATATAGAAATTTCATGATAGTCCGGATTCAAGGCGACCGGGAATACTCGTAAAAGGGCCGCTCCTGGGACAGAGATTACACTGTCGGTTTTATTCCAAAAATTACTTCTAAGTTACCAAGCAGGTAAAGGAGCAACTAACGTGCCAGAGATGATAGACAGAACTGAGAGTGCAACAGCATGATTATGCAGGTCATTTTGGAAAGAGAGATCGTGGGGAGGGTGGGATCCTGCCATATATGACGGTTACGCCAGGCATGGCGGTCATATGTGACGGAATGTTTTGAGGCAAATATTTACAGAAGCGTTCCTCCTTGTTTTTTGTACAACGATTGCGAGCACAGCGGGTTCACCGCTGTTGCGCTTGGTTGGAAATTCTCGTCATTTGATAAAGGAATC
>VFJM01000148.1 GCA_009886055.1 Geobacter sp.
AGCTGTAGCGTAAACCCCGCTCGGGGTAGACCAGCGCTTCGTTGTCAGGGTAGCGACGGGCCATGTCGTCCAGAAGGGAGCCGACGGTAAAGGTGAGTTGCTGTGACATGAGAACCTCCGTGTGTGTGTGTGTATTGAATGCAGTAGACTATGGCAGAGTGAAGAAGAACGTCGCCCCTGTTCCGGGTTCGGCTTCGGCCCATATCCGGCCGCCATGCCTGAAAATGATGCGTTGAACGGTCGCAAGACCTATGCCGGTTCCGGTGAACTGGCTGGAATCATGCAGCCGTGTGAATACACGGAAAAGCTTGCCCGCATCTTTCATATCAAAGCCGGCGCCATTATCGCGGATAAAATATACCGGGCCGGAGCCGGTCTGTTCGACACCGAACTCGATCTGTGCATCGCTCTTCCCCGAACTGTATTTCCAGGCGTTGTTCAGCAGGTTGATCATAACCATTTTCAGAAGCCGGGAATCACCGGCAACAACAATATCCGGTTCGACGAATGTCTTTACGGAGCGATCGGGATATTCAAGCGCCAGCTCTTTCAAAGCTTCTTCGGCTATCGCACTCAGGCTGACACTGCCTGAATCGATCTCAACGCGGGTTACCCGTGCCAGATGCAGCAGGGCATCAATCATATCATTAAGCCATGTTTCTGCCTCATAGATGCGGGTAACATATTCTCTGGCATCCGGACCAAGATTGCTGTCATCATCAAGCAACAGTTGACAGTAGCCGGAAATCCGGGTAAGCGGCCCACGCATGTCATGAGAAACCGAGTAATTAAATGTCTCGAGTTCGTTGTTGGCCGCTGCAAGATCGATCGCTTTACGGCTCAGTTCGTTATTAAGCTGACGAATCTGCTCAAGGCGCAATTGGTTCGTCTCTTCAGTGATTTTGCGCTGCGTAATATCACGGTCGAAACCCAATATGTATTTTTTGCCGCCAGATTTCATAAGTCCTGCATGTATCTCGATCGGGAACTGGGTGCCATCCTTTTTCTGGTGCCAGATTTCTGCGGTCGTCCATTCACCGGTGAGAACAGTGGCGATAATATCTCCGGCGATTTTATTCGTTTCCGCAGTATTCAGGTCATAGATGCTCAGGCTGAGAAGTTCATCCACCGTATACCCATGCTGATCAGCAGCGGCATTATTTGCCGCCACAATCCGCCCGGCCTCATCCCCCTCCAGACCAATAACGATAATCGCGTCGGGCGCTCGATCAAACAGCATGCGATAGCGCTCCCCGCTTTCCCGCAGATCCTTTTCAGCATTTTCGAGTGAATCAAGCATGCCATTGATTGAAACCGCCAGGCGATTCAGTTCATCCTGGTGGTCTGAAACAGGCAAACGTGCGGGAATATCGCCCTGCGATGTAATGTGAGACACTTTCTGAGTAAGAACAGCCAGGCGATTCAGTATGGTTCCGCGAATAAAAAACAGCATTACACAGCAGAACACACACCCCGCAATAAATAACGAACTGAGGACATACATGACCGAAGCTTTGCCCTGCTTGTACAGCAGGCGCTCCTCGGTAATTTTGACAAAAAAGGCCGGTCGATCAAAAACATCCTTGAACAGTGCGTAGCCGACAACCGTATCCGGATTAACAACCTGGACAGGATTTACATCCCCACGAGAAACCGCTGCAAGCGCAGCAGAAACATCAGGAGTAGTGCGTTCATCCGATACCGGCACCAGATCAAGCACAAATTCCGTCAGGGCGGTAATTCGATTGATTTCATCTCGGTCGAGATAGCGACCTACCATCAGCAGGAGGCCTTTGTCCGGAAGCGGACTCAAAACCAATTGCAACGGCTTGTCGCCCAGAACAATCAATCCGCTCAGTGGATCGCCGGGAGTTTTTTGAGCAAGCGGAACAATCTCACCCAATTGCGTAAAAACACGCTCGGTCTCAACCGAACGTTTCAACGCGTCTCCCCCTGCAACGAGCGAAGCCATGACCTTCTTGTCTCGAGAAAAACAGATGACGAGATCAACGTGGTGGCTTTTGAGTGTGGCTTCCGGGAGCTTGGTGAGGGAAGAATACCCTTGCGCAGAAAGAATTGAACCAAACTCATGTGAATCGGCACGCAGCTCGTCATACGATTCTTCGATTTCGTTTCTGACTTTCTGGATGTTTTCAACGACAACAACACGTTCGAAAGCAGCAAAACTCTCCAACAGAATAATATCCGACGATACCCCCAGAATAAAAGACAGGGCGATGAACGTACTGACAATAATGAGAATTGTTCGCTGAGACAGGGTCATTCGATGCTCCGTTTACGCTCAACCAGCCATACAGTCAGGTACATGTGCGTTTCAGTTTTTACAACACATAACCTGGATCATGCAGCAGTTGGAGTTTACAAGCGTTTCTATCGCATATCTGAACAAAAAAAACAATGAACTACCCTGATCGGAGAGCTGAAAAAAACATTCGCGCCAACTTTCATATCCGGAGAAAAGACCTTTTACACTATCACACGCGAAAAAAAGGGCCGGCGGATTACTCCGCCGGCCCTTGGTGCACCCTTTACATATTAATCCTACTTCTTTTTGACTTTTTTTGGCGGGAGCTTTACCGCTTCGCCCTTATCGGCGCCGGACTGTTTCAATGTGCCGGCTTCCCAGTGGTTCAGGTCGTGAGCGATGTTGTGACAATCGCCGCACTTGGTGAAGCGGGCCAGCATACGTGCGGGATGCGGTGAACCATGGCAGCCCTGACA
>VFJM01000431.1 GCA_009886055.1 Geobacter sp.
AGCTGTAGCGTAAACCCCGCTCGGGGTAGACCAGCGCTTCGTTGTCAGGGTAGCGACGGGCCATGTCGTCCAGAAGGGAGCCGACGGTAAAGGTGAGTTGCTGTGACATATGAACCTCCTATAGTGCTTTTATTGTAGTAGCTCCGTCTTTACCCCCTCCCCGCTCCCCTTATTATGAGAGCTTTTAAACCTCCCCCCTGATAAGGGGGGATTGAGGGGGGTTGGTTATATTTCCAAAATTACGGGAATTTCTGACCCGGCAGTTCACCCAGCTTGCTTTTCAGTGCGGCCAATCCCGGCCGTTCGTACTCCGGATGCCCTTCTTTTGCAGTTCTGCCGTTCATGATCGCTTCCGAGCGGAGCCGTCTGCCGACCGTCTTCTCAAGCTGCGTTCCAAGTTTGAGTACCCGGTCGATATCCCAGCCATGCTCAAGCCCCATCTCGTCAACCTGGACCAGGGTGTCTTCAAGCGTGACCAGCCCGACGTAGCGTGGGTCGCGGTAATAGTAGTCGCCGGTCCCCTTGACCGGACAGTCATCCATAAAGTTGGCCGGCTGCCCGCCCAGCCCCCCCAGGGTAGCCTCGAAGTGTGAGATACCTGCCTGAAGCGCCGCGAGGACAGATGCGGAAGCGACCCGTTTTGTTTCATGGAAATGAGCTATATGCAGATTTGGATCTGGCAGTTCATCCAGAATCATCGAAAAGTAGCGATAGACATCCGGTGCCGAAGCGCTGCCGTCATGATCGGCATGCTCAACGTCATGAGCGCCGATGTTCAGCCAGCGTTTGGTAAAATCAACCGCATCCTGCATGTCGGTTGCGCCGCCGATCGGGCTTCCCCAGATCGTACTGACGGTACCGCACATTTTCATACCGGCATCATTGCACTTCTGTATGCTCCGTTCCGCCTCCTTCCAGTACTGAGGCAAGGTACAACCGGAGTTGGCAAAGTGATGCCGCTCTTCGGTAGAAACCATCATCAGGAGGCGGTCAGGGCCAAGCCCTCTCCTGTTCAGTTCTATGGCCCGATCAACCGCCGCTTCACGAATGGTGATCGCAGTCAGGCAGATCTCCTCATACTTGATGCCGCGCTTTGCGCAGCGCCCCTTGAATTCATCACCTCTCAGGTGTGCCAGGAGGGTTTCCGCGTCTCCGAACTGCGGCATGAGATGCGGATTCCCCAGATTGGTTACCTCTATATTGCGGCAGCCGGCAAAGATCAGCTCTTCAAGATAATAGATTTTTGCAGCAGTGGAGATAAATTTTTCCTCGTGCTGAAAGCCGTCCCGTACCGTTATGTCGCCAACCGTTATTTTTTTGGGCATGCGGGGGAATATTTTCCAGTAATCGTACTCTGTCATCGACGCAATCTCCTTCTACCTATTTTAATTCAAACGATCAATTTTGATTCCTGTTCAATCTTGGGCCCGAGGGCGCGCGCAACCTTGGAACCGGACGGGCGACCGAGATAGCTTGAGATATACAAGCCGGCAGCTACCAGTTCGGTCAGGTCAACACCGGTTTCAATGCCCATCCCGTTCAACATGCAGAGGAGATCCTCACTGGCGACATTTCCGGCGGCCCCTTTGGCATAGGGGCACCCCCCCAGACCGGCCACGGAACTGTCCACAACAGAGATTCCCAGCTCGAGTACCGCCAGGATGTTGGCCAGCGCCTGCCCGTAGGTATCGTGGAAATGAACCGCCAAACGGTAGCGAGGTACTACCGCCGCAACTTTTTTTACCATCGCCTGGGCTTTGGCGGGAGTGGCAAAACCGATCGTATCGCCGAGCGATATCTCGTAGCACCCCATTTCCAGCAACCGCAGGGCAACCTGGGCAACACTCTCCGGCGCGACATCACCCTGATACGGGCACCCCAGAACGCAGGAAACATAGCCGCGCACCTTGATGTTGCGCTGACGGGCAGCGACGATCACCGGTGCGAATCTCTCGAGGCTTTCGGCAATCGAGCAGTTGATGTTGCGCTGGGAAAACGCCTCGGAAGCGGCGCCGAAAACAGCTATTTCCTCTGCTCCGGCGGCGACCGCCGCCTCGAATCCCTGCATCCCCGGCACCAGGACAGGATAACTGACGCCGGGACGGCGGGTGATTCCAAGCATTACCTGGGCATTATCCGCCATCTGCGGCACCCATTTCGGCGAGACAAAACTGGTCGATTCGATCACGCGCAAGCCCGTTGCCGAGAGGCGGTTGATCAGCTCAATCTTTACATCGGTTGGAACGATGGCCGCTTCGTTCTGCAGGCCGTCCCGAGGACCGACCTCCACCATTTTTACCCGTTTCGGGACTCTCATGGCAACGGCTGTTCAACTTCAGCAGTGAAATCAAGCAACTCGGCACCCTCGTTGACCACCGCTCCGACCGGATAATGAAATTCGGCCACGCTCCCGTCGCACGGCGCGCTGATAGTATGTTCCATCTTCATCGCCTCCATGATTATAAGCGGCGTACCTCGTTCGACTCTGACTCCGATTTCGGCCATAATCGCCACAACCTTGCCCGGCATCGGGGCGGTAAGTCGGCCGGCAACCGCCTCGTCCTCATCCCCGGCTGCACTGGGATCATGCCGTGTGAGAAGATGACTTTTGCCTTGGTCCAGAATGGTGAGAGTGTTTCCGTGCCGGACAATTGTCCCCTTCACCCGCATACCGCCAAGATCGGCCAGGATATCCCCCCCGGCACTCCGCTCCCCGCGGACAAACAAACTTCCCCCCGGCAGGTCAAGAATATATCCGCCGGAACGATAGTGCACCACAACCGTGATGGCCTGTTCCCCATCGATAAAGTGCAGGTCATGGTGGTTGTCGAAATTAAGCCGCCAGCCATTCGTACGATGCCAGGGTGAGTAAGGATCAGAGGAAGAATGGGCTCTTTGCCCGGCTTCATCTGCCTGTTCCAGCATCAAATCGAGTGCGGCCAGGGCCAGGGTGCGGTCGGACGCAGGAGCAGCTTCGGGGAAAAGAGCGGAGCGGTGACGCTCTATGAAACTGGTGTCAATTTCTCCGGCAGCAAAGGCGGGATGGGCTGCAACACTCCCCAGAAATACCGTGTTGGTGGTCACGCCAACCACCTGGAATTCAGCCAGTGCCTGTCGCAGCCTCCTTATTGCAGAACTCCTGTCACTGTCCCATACAACCAGTTTGGCGATCATCGGGTCGTAATGGATGCTGACTTCATCCCCCTGAAGCACGCCGGAATCGATGCGGACATGGGCATTTTCGGATGGAGTACGCAGATGACGCAGCTTCCCTATGGAGGGAAGGAACTCACGGGCCGGATCCTCTGCATAGATGCGGGCTTCGATGGCATGGCCGCCGATTACAATGTGCTCCTGCGAACAGGGCATCGGTTCACCCGCCGCTACCCGCAACTGCCACTCCACCAGATCAAGGCCTGTGATCATCTCTGTAACCGGATGTTCGACCTGGAGTCTGGTATTCATCTCCATGAAGTAGAATGAACCATCCTCGTCAAGGAGAAATTCAACCGTTCCTGCACCTACATAATTGATTGCCCGGGCCGCCGCCACAGCCGCCGCACCCATCTGTTCCCGAAGCGCGGCCGTCATGCCTGATGCCGGTGCCTCTTCAATAACCTTTTGATGCCGGCGCTGGATGGAACAGTCCCGTTCGAAGAGGTGCAGGGCATTGCCCTGACTGTCGGCAAACACCTGGATTTCGATATGCCGGGGCCTGGTGAGATATTTTTCCATAAGAACGTGGTCGTCACCAAAGCCTGCCATGGCTTCACGTTTGGCACCGGACAGCGCTTCGTCAAAATCGGGGCCGTTCCAGACGACGCGCATCCCTTTGCCGCCACCACCGGCACTGGCCTTGATGAGAAGAGGATAGCCGATCCGGTCCGCCTCGGCACGCAGGAAAGCGGGATCCTGATTCTGGCCGTGATAACCGGGAACAAGCGGTACACCCGCCGCTCCCATGATCTCTTTGGCGGCACTCTTCGACCCCATGGCGCGAATGGCAGCGCAAGGCGGACCAATGAAGACAATGCCGGTTTTGGCACATGCCTCGGCGAATCCGGCATTTTCAGAGAGAAAACCGTAACCCGGGTGTATCGCCCCCGCGCCGCTCCGAACAGCCACCTCCAGAATGACATCACCCAGCAGATAGCTTTCGCGGGCAGCCGGCGGACCGATATGGTAGGCTTCATCAGCCAGGGCAACATGGAGTGCTCCGGCATCGGCATCGGAATACACCGCCACGGTGCGAATACCGAGCCTTTTTGCGGTGCGAATGACGCGGCAGGCAATTTCGCCGCGGTTGGCTATCAGGATTGTATCAAACATAAATAGTGTCCTTTATAACGTACCCTGATACACAGGGTACGTGCGTTTACGAAGTTATTTACCGACAGAAAGCGCAGAAAAAAACATCTAGCTTACTAATTGAGTTGGCTCATCCGCACGACAGGCGACCAAATATTTGAAACCGGACTCCAGGACTGTTTCTCCCCGCTGGTTCCGTACCGTGAATCGCATTGTTGCCAGGCCTTGACCAGGCTTGCTTGCGGACCGCCGAAGATCCGACCAGTACGCGTCAACCGAAAGGAAGTCATCAGGGCGTACTGCATTCGGCAATGCAACTTCAAGTATGCCGAGACCTATCAGGATTTCGATACCTTTCTGTTCGTCCACAATAACTCGCGTACAGGCAGACAGCGTGTGCAGTGAAGATGCGATAATCCCCTTAAAGCGGGACCCGTTGGCAATTTCTTCATCAATATGAAACAGTTGCGGATCGTATTTGCTGGCAAACTCGATGATCTCGTCAAGACTTAGTACTACCGGCCGGCAGACAAGCTGTTCGCCTTCGGCGAGATCGTCCCAATAACGTGTATTCATCTTTGTCATTCCTTCACCCAGGCTGGTTTGCGTTTTTCGAGAAACGCGGATAACCCTTCCTTTCCCTCCCGTGACGAGCGCTGGTCGGCGATCCTTCCGGCGGTATCCGCAATCAGAGCATCATCCACGGAGCGGCAGGCGACCGACGCGACCAGGTTCTTGGCTGCGGCCATGGCGCAGGGGCCGTTTACGAGCAGCTGAGCAGCCATATGGTCTGCAGCGGCGGCCAGCTCGGACTCATCGGCGACGATCTGGTGAATCAGCCCAAGCCGGTGTGCCTCACCGGCATTGAATGCTTCGGCTGTCTGGAAATAGCGACGCGCGGCGCGGGAACCGATCGCTGCAACCACGTAGGGAGATATGACCGCCGGCATAAGGCCAAGCCTGACTTCGGAAAGACAGAACGAAGCCCGCCCGGTTGCAATAGCAATATCGCAGCACGCGACCAACCCGACACCACCACCGTAGGCGGCCCCCTGAACCAGAGCAATGGTCGGTTTGGAAAGGGTGTCGAGGGTTCTCATCAGCTCCGCCAACCCCTTGGCATCAGCCAGATTCTGCTCATGGGAATAGTCGGCCATGCGCCGCATCCAGTTCAGATCGGCTCCGGCCGAAAAACTTTTTCCGCTGGCTGCCAGCATTACCAGACGCACCGCAGGATCGGCGTCAAGCCGCTGCAATGCATCGGTCATGACCGCAATCAGATTGTCGTCAAAAGCATTGTGCAGTTCCGGACGGTTCATGGTCAGGGTTGCCCGCCCACGATCATCTCCATGGATATGGATGCATTCTTCGCTCATGTATGCCTCTCTCTTCTTCACCCGGACTCTCATCTTGTGTATCCGCATAGATCCGTTTAATCCGCGTTCCATTACCCTGCATTGCAGGTTCTACATCCTGAAAATGCCGAATTCCGTTTTTTCCGGCGGGGCATTCAGCGTTGCAGAAATCCCGAGGCCAAGCACCATGCGGGTATCAGCCGGATCAATGATCCCGTCATCCCACAGCCTGGCGCTGGCATAGTAAGGATGCCCCTGATGCTCGTACTGATCCCTGATCGGTTTTCTGAAGTTTTCTTCGTCCTCCGGACTCCAGCTTTCACCCCTGGCCTCCATGCTGTCCCGCTTAACCGTGGCAAGAACGCTGGCAGCCTGTTCTCCGCCCATGACAGAGACCCGCGCGTTGGGCCAGATCCAGAGGAACCTCGGGCTGAAAGCGCGACCGCACATGCCGTAGTTTCCGGCCCCGTAACTTCCCCCGGTAATGACCGTGAACTTGGGTACACGTGCACAGGCCACGGCGGTCACCATCTTGGCGCCGTCCTTGGCGATGCCGCCCGCCTCGTACTTGCTCCCGACCATGAAACCGGTGACGTTCTGAAGAAATATCAACGGAATCCCGCGCTGACTGCAGAGCTCTATGAAATGTGCCCCCTTGAGGGCCGACTCGGAGAAAAGAATACCGTTATTAGCCACGATGCCAACCGGGTAGCCCCATATATGGGCGAACCCGCAGACAAGTGTCGTACCATAGAGCTGCTTGAATTCGTCAAACTCGGAGCCGTCGACGATTCTGGCAATCACCTCGTGCACATCGTATGGCTTGCGGGTATCGGTCGTTATTACTCCGTGGAGTTCAGAGGGGTCATAGAGCGGTTCAACAGGCTCCCGAATGGCGAGCGACATTTTTTTAAGTTTATTGAAATTGCCTACAATCCTTCTGGCGATCGAAAGTGCGTGGCCGTCGTTAGCAGCATAGTGGTCGGTAACGCCGGAGGTACGGCAGTGTACCTCCGCCCCCCCCAGATCCTCGGCGCTGACCACCTCCCCTATGGCTGCCTTGACGAGAGGGGGGCCGGCCAGAAAGATGGTTCCCTGACGACGAACAATGATACTTTCGTCCGACATCGCCGGCATATACGCCCCGCCTGCAGTACAGGAACCCAATACAGCGGCAATCTGCGGAATACCCTTGCCGGACATGTTGGCCTGGTTATAGAAGATCCTCCCGAAGTGATCACGATCGGGGAAAACCTCCTCCTGGCGGGGAAGAAACACGCCGCCGGAGTCGACCAGATAAATACAGGGGAGATGGTTAGCCTCTGCTATCTCCTGGGCACGCAGATGCTTTTTTACGGTAAGCGGATAATAGGTACCCCCTTTAACCGTCGCATCGTTTGCAAAGATCATGCATTCCTGCCCCATGATCCGGCCGATGCCGGTAATAATTCCGGCGGCCGGGACATCCTCTCCGTACACCTTGTAGGCGGCAAACTGGGACAGCTCAAGAAACGGCGCGCCGACATCAAGCAGCTGCCTGACGCGCTCACGGGGAAGAAGCTTGCCCCGTTCAAGATGCTTTGCACGCGAACGCTGGTCGCCACCGAGGCGGATTTCAGCCGCTTTTTCCCGCAGATCCGCAACAATTGCGGCCATCGACTCCGCATTTGTCCGAAATTCTTTGGAATTTACGTTAAGTGCTGTTTTCAAGGTAGACATAATGTAGGTGAACTCCTTGGGTTGTTAATTAAATCGAAATACTACTTCATGTACGTAACGACCCTATAAATACCGCCATCCCTTCGAGCGTTGCCTCCCGTGCCTGAAGGTGCGGTGAATGAGCGCAGTCCGGGATGATCAGCGTTTCCGTTCTTCCGGAGACACCCCTGACAATCGCATCAACCTGAGCCAGGGTTCCGTATTCATCGTTTTCCCCCTGGATAACCTGCAGGGGACGGGTAATGCCGGGAAGAGCCGCTTCCATGTTCCAGTTCAAATTTTCCGGCAATAACCAGATGTCAGCCCAGCCGTGAAACATGGAATCGGTCTGCTGGCCGTGGTATCTGGCAAGCTTTTTCCGCAGAGTTCCATCTTCAAATGCCGTCACCGCCTTACGGATGCTGTTCAGGGTCAACTCCTCTCCAAACACATGCGCCGCTTCAACGATAATTCCCACCGGACTGTCCGGATAACGGGAAGCATACAGCAGCGCTATGCTGCCGCCATCGCTATGCCCGATCAGAATCGGTCTTTCAATGCCACACGCCGTCAGAATATCCGGCAGAGCTACTTCAGCTTCCCAGCAAAATGGGTTCCCGCTCCGGGTCCCCTGGAGCGGATCAGAACCGCCGGAACCGTAACGGTCATAAATCAAAGCCGGAAGCCCGACCAATCTTGAAAGCGTTTCCGGAAAATCGCGCCATAGTTCGATACAACCAAGTCCCTCATGCAAAAAAACCAGAACCGGTGCTCCCCGCAAACTTTTCCCGGCCGGTATGATGGTTCGTGCCCGCAGCCTATGCCCGGCCGCCTGAAGGTAAAACGTACTTTCGGCGTGGGTCATATCAGCACTCCCCTTTCAATCACAGAAGCCAGCCGGTAGAGTAGAGAACATTCAACCGCTAAGCCGCCGTCTCACTGAAAAGTTCCCGTCCGATCAGCATCCGCCGAATCTCGCTGGTGCCGGCTCCGATCTCATACAGCTTTGCGTCGCGCAGCAACCGACCGGTCGGATATTCATTGATATAGCCATTGCCCCCAAGAATCTGGATCGCCTCCAGCGCCATCCAGGTTGCCTTCTCGGCAGCATACAAGATAGCGCCGGCAGCATCTTTTCTGATCGCATTTTTGCCGCTGCAGGCGTGCGCTACCGCATACACATAGGCTCGGCAGGCATTCATGGTGCTGTACATATCGGCAATTTTGCCCTGCATCAGCTGAAACTCTCCGATGGCCTTTCCAAACTGCCTTCGTTCATGGATATAGGGAATAACAACATCCATGCAGGCCCGCATGATGCCGATGGGACCGGCTGCCAGCACCGCCCGCTCATAATCCAGACCGCTCATCAGGATCTTGACGCCGTCACCGATATTGCCCATCACATTTTCAACCGGCACTTCGCAATCCTCGAACACCAGTTCGCACGTATCGGAACCGCGCATGCCGAGTTTGTCGAGCTTCTGAGCGGTAGAAAATCCTTTGAATCCTTTCTCAATCAAAAAGGCGGTAATCCCTTTTGAGCCGGCGTTAATATCGGTTTTGGCATACACCAGCAGCGTATTGGCATGAGGGCCGTTGGTGATCCACATTTTGGTGCCGTTCAGAATAAAGCGGTCCCCCTTGCGGTCAGCCCTCAAGCGCATACTGACGACATCCGAGCCCGCTCCGGCCTCACTCATTGCGAGGGCGCCGACATGTTCGCCGCTGATCAGCTTGGGCAGATAGCGCCGCTTCTGCTCTTCACTGGCATTTCGATAAATCTGGTTGATGCAGAGGTTGGAATGTGCGCCATACGCAAGGGCAACGGCCGCCGAAGCGCGGCTGATCTCCTCCATGGCTACGACATGCTCCAGATAGGTCATCCCGGCACCGCCATACTCTTCGGAAACGGTAATGCCATGCAGCCCCAGATCCCCCATCTTGCGCCAGAGATCCATTGGAAAATGATTTTCGTGATCAATATCTGCTGCACGGGGAACTATCTCCACCCGGGCAAACGCCTTGACCGTGTCCCTCAACAAATCAGCGGTATCGCCCAGATCGAAATTTAATGTCGGATATGAACTCATCTGCGACCTCCCTTTGTTAGCTTGCGCCGGCGAACGGCAGAAGCACCTTACGTAAAGGTAACATAATTCAGGAAATGTCCTCTGTCAAACATTATTTTGATTATTTCAAATTTGTTCTGTTTTACCGATCACTCCTGGCCAATACGCTGAGATATGCCATTTCAATAAAAGCAGGCAAACGCCGCGCAATAAAGGACCCACCCTCCCGCCGGCTGACAAACGCCAGATTCCGTCAGGTGATATAATCATGTTACATGCCGTTCCCTTCGATCGATCGGACATACGCAGATCCGCCATAAAGGATCAGGTGCCGGAATAAACTCCCGGCCGTTTTTCCATAAAGGCATTAATCGCCTCAACGTGGTCATCGGTATGGTGAGCCATCCCCTGAAAGCAGGCACATAAATCAAGAAAATCAGACAGATCCCCTCGCTGGGCATGCTTGAGCAGTCGTTTGGTCAGGCGCACCGCTCGTGGCGGCTTGGAAGCGATCTGAGCTGCCAACTCCAACGCCCGACCGAGCAGCTGATCCGGATCAGTTACTTCCAGTAAGATACCGAGGGCTAACGCTTCCTGCGCTGAAACAAGACGCCCCGTGAGAGTCAGTTCGGCGGCCCGCTGATACCCGATCAGGCGCTGAAGAAACCAGGCCCCGCCATCACCCGGAATGATGCCGAGATTAACAAATGTCTCACCCATGACCGCAGTACTGGAAGCCAGCCGCAGGTCGCACATGCAGGCAAGATCAAACCCCGCACCGATTGCCGCTCCGTTGATTGCGGCTATGACAGGGACTTCTGCCGCTTCCATGGCGAGCGGAATCCGCTGAATTCCCCGGCGATACTGATCCTGTATCTGCTGGGTTGAACCACCGAATATTCCGCTTCTTTCACTCATTTCCCGCACGTTGCCACCGGATGAGAAGGCCGACCCCGCGCCGGTCAGAATCAGCACCGAGACATCCTCAGCACAGTTAACCCAGGCAAGTGCGCGCAGAATATCCTCAACCAGAGCGGTGCCGGTCAGGGCATTGCGCACGTCATCGCGTCCGAAGGTCATCACGGCAACACGACCATGTATATCAAGTGTTGAATCTTTTAGAACAGGCTTTTCCATCTCTTTTTTCTCCTATTAAACACGGAAGTATGGGGTATGGCGCTCAAAATGTATCGCTGCGCTTACGTATATGTCAACATAAAATAAAACATTTTTTTGTATCATCAATATTTTGTTTGACAGGGAAATGTAAACAGTGATATTTCGATAATCAGAAGATTGCAATAGTGTCATTACAGTCCAGAATACACTGGGCTTCACAGCTCCGGAACTTTACGTTAAAGACAGCAGAACACCCTGCAGCTCTGATTCAACCCAGACAATACCATTGTTTTAGAGAGCCACCCATACTAAGGAGTTGTTTCGATGGTTCAGCTTTCATGCAGTGACATCCAGCTAAATTTCGGAGGCGTGCGCGCTCTTTCAGGGGTCTCCTTCGACGTCCAGCAGGGTGAGATTTTCGCAATAATCGGTCCGAATGGGGCTGGAAAATCTTCAATGCTCAACTGTATCAGCGGTCTCTATCACCCGCAGCAGGGTACGGTGCTTTATGAAGGTCAGGATGTCACCAGACTACCCCCTTATGAGAGGACAAAACGTGGCATGGCACGATCATTCCAGAATATTGCCTTATTCAAGGGAATGAGTGTCATCGACAACCTGATGATCGGACGGCACCTCCATCAGCACACCGGCCTGATATCCGGAGGACTGTATTACGGCCCGGCTCAGACAGAAGAAACCAGACACCGCGAATACTGTGAAGAAATCATAGAATTCCTGGAGATTCAGAGTATCCGCAAATCAATTGTCGGGACACTGGCCTACGGCTTCCAAAAAAGGGTCGAGCTTGCACGCGCCCTGGCTCTTGAGCCAAAATTGCTTCTCCTTGATGAACCGATGGCGGGTATGAACCTTGAAGAGACCGAGGACATGGTCCGCTTCATCCTAGAAACCAACGAAAGCCGTGGCATCACGATCATTATGATCGAACATGACATGGGGGTCGTAATGGATATTTCAAATACTGTCTGTGTGCTCGATTTCGGCAAGAAGATCGCCGGTGGAACTCCTGACGAAGTACAGAATGATCCACACGTCATCAAGGCTTATCTTGGCGAAGAAGACCCGGAGGAGCCCTAGGTGCATATAGATCTCAACGACACTACTTTTCCCAAACTTCTAAAGCAGAATGCCGAAAAATATGGCTCTAATAAAGTGGCACTGCGGCAGAAAGGTCTCGGCATCTGGCAGCCCTGCAGCTGGCAGCAGTACTATGAGAACGTGCGAAATCTTGCGCTTGGCCTTCATTCTCTCGGTTTCGGAGCTGGCTGCAAGCTGGCCATCATCGGAAACAATCGTCCGGAATCGCTCTTCGCCGAAATTGCTGCCCAGGCAGCAGGTGGTATCGCAATCTCCCTCTATCATGATGCCACTCAACATGAGGTGGCCAGTGCGATTGAGCAGTTCAACGTCGACTTCGTCATTGCGGAAGACCAGGAACAGGTCGATAAGCTCCTCGACCAGAGGGAGCGCCTGACAGGCCTTCGCCGGATCATCTACATCCAGAAGCGCGGCATGCGAAACTACCGCGATGAAATCCTGACAAGCTTCATAGAAGCCCAGGAAATCGGCAAGGGGCACCATGATCTGCACCCTGAACTCTTCGAACAGTTAGTTGCCGCCGGAAAAGGAGACGATACCGCCATCATCTGCATGACCTCAGGCACAACCGGTGAACCCAAAGGCGCCATACTGTCCTTCAAAAATCTGATCAGCATGAGCCTTGCTTTCAATGAGGCCGACCCGAAAAACGAAAACGACGAATTTGTCTCACTGCTCCCGCTGGCCTGGTTCGGCGAGCAACTGATGTCGGTCGCGGCCCCTCTGGTAGCCGGATATACGGTCAACTTTCCTGAAAAACCGGAAACAGCCATGGAAGACATGCGCGAAATCGGCCCACACATAATGCTCTCGCTCCCAAAGGTATGGGAGTCGATCGCCGCGACAGTCCGGGTCAGAATGATGGACTCTACTCCGTTCAAAAAATTCATGTTCAATAGTTTGATGCCGATCGGAGAAAAATATGCCGATTGCGTTCTGGCCGGCTCATCCCCCCCGCTATCCCTGAAAATTGGCCGGTTTTTTGCCCATATGCTTCTCTTCAGGGCACTAAAAGATCGACTCGGACTTTCACATATCCGCTCTGCCCTGACCGGCGGTGCCTCACTCGGGACTGACGTTTTCCGCTTTTTTCACGCTATCGGCGTCAATCTGAAGCAACTCTACGGCCAGACTGAAATTGCGGGCGTTACCTGTATGCACCGTAACGGCGGAGTGAATGGAGCTACTGTCGGGCTTCCGTTACCGGGTACCGAAATCAGGATAGACGACAATAGTGAAATCCTTTCGAGAAGCGCCGGACTTTTCAGTGGTTATTACGGCGACAAGGAAGCAACCAACCGGGTATTAACCACCGATGGCTGGCTGCGTTCCGGCGATACGGGATTTTTAGATGCAGAAGGACACCTCACGGTGATAGACCGGATCGGGGACGTGCTGACCCTTGCCGATGGTTCACGCTTTTCAGCACAACTGATCGAGAACAGCCTCCGGTTTTCCCCATTCATTGCGGAGGCTCTTGTTGAGGACGGCGGACCGTCTCAACTGGTTGCGCTGATCGGCATCAACAGCCGGGTAGTCGGCAAATGGGCCGGAGACAACAAGCTTTCATACATGACTTTTGCGGACCTGGCCGCCAGGCGTGAGATTAACGACCTGATTGCGGGCGAGGTTGCCAGAGTAAACCAGACTCTGCCGGAGCAGGCGAGGGTTGCCAGGTTTGCCATAATCTACAAGGAACTGGATGCCGATGAGGGGGAACTGACTCGAACCGGAAAGATGCGGAGAGAGACAGTGAGCACTATTTACCGTGAACTTATAGAGGCTCTTCATGCAGGACGCGACAAGGTTGACATTGACACAAGCATTGTATTTCCGGATGGTAAAATCGGTCACATCCAGACTACCGTTACTATAAGAACAACCTAGCCCGGCTAAACCGGATAAAGTACGTTTACTTAAGCGGAGCATTCACTATGGACGTTACATTTCTCCTGCAACTCATCATAAACGGCCTCGTGGTCGGAAGTATCTACGCCCTTGTAGCGACCGGCTTTGTCATAATCTACAAGGCGACCAGCGCCCTCAACCTTGCTCAGGGTGAGTTTCTGATGGTAGGAGCCTACATCTGTCTTAACATGCTCTCCAAATACCATTTGCCGTTCTGGCAGGCGATCCTGATCACATTCTTTTTTTCAGCCATTCTTGGCATGCTAATAGAGCGCCTCATCCTGCGGCCGCTGATCGGCTCTCACCTGATTTCAGTCATTATGGTCACGCTCGGCCTTTCGAGCATTCTCAAGGCACTTATCCAGCTGGCCTACGGCACTGATACGATTCCCTTTCCTGAGGTTTTCCCGAGCGCCCCGGTACAGATCGGCCCGATTCCGGTTTCGCAGGGGTACCTGTACGCCGTCGGGTGCGTCACCATCCTGGTAGTGATCCTGACTGCCTTCTTCAAGTACTCTAAAACCGGTGTAGCCATGCGTGCAACGGCTTCGAGCCAGCAGGTTGCCCTCTCCATGGGTATAAGCGTCAAAAAGATGTTCGCAATATCCTGGGCAATTGCCGCCATCGTCTCTTCAGTAGGCGGAGTTCTGCTCGGAACCATCAGGGGCGGCATTGACATGTCGCTCAGCTTCATGGGGCTGAAAGTCCTGCCGGTGGTTATCCTGGGTGGTCTTGACAGCATCCTCGGGGCCATCGTGGGAGGCATTATAATAGGTGTCCTTGAAAACCTCTCTGGCGGTTTTATTGACCCGCTCGTGGGGGGCGGTGCCAAGGAAGTTGCTCCCTATATCGCCCTGATTCTGATTCTGATGTTCAAGCCCTACGGACTGTTCGGCAAAAAGAAGATCGAACGGGTATAATTTCTAACTTACTAAGTGCGAGGCTTTATGCGTTGTGGTGACTTCAAGACCTCCTATGCGGCAGACATGACCATCTTTGAATCCGGCACCGCCCGGGTCATGTTGGGTCTCTTTTTCTGCCTGCTTTTTTCCCTGCCGTTCTTTGTCCCCGGCTACCTGCTTGATATCGTCAACCGTATCGGTATCGCCGTCATAGGTGCGATAGGCCTCAATATCCTGACCGGATTCACCGGGCAGATTTCACTTGGCAATGCAGCATTCATGGCCATCGGCGCCTTCTCCTGCGGTTATCTAGGTACGAAGTTCGGACTGCCGTTCTACCTCTGTATCCCACTGGCAGGACTGATCACCGCCTTCTTCGGCATGTTTGTCGGCATTCCTTCTTTGCGAATCAAGGGACTCTACCTGGCAATGGCTACACTGGCGGCCCATTTTATCGTCGAATTCGTTGTCGTCAAATGGGAGTCGGTTACGGGCGGCGTAGCCGGCCTCACTATTGCGACTCCCAAAATTGGCAGCTTCGCCATTGACTCAGACGCCAGGCTGTTCTTTCTGATTTTCGTTATTGCGATCGTAGCGGTACTGTTCGCTAAAAATCTGTTCCGCACCAAGGTGGGTAAAGCCTTTATCGCCATTCGTGACCAGGCCATCTCGGCCGAAGTCATGGGGGTCAACATTCTGAAGTACAAGCTGCTCTCCTTCGGTATCAGCTCCTTTTATGTGGGTGTGGCCGGGGCACTGGTTGCGTACCAGGCCAAGATCATCTCACCTGAAACTTTTCCGGTCTCGGTTGCTATCGATTATCTTGGAATGATAATTATCGGCGGACTCGGCAGCATCCTCGGTTCAATCTATGGAGCAATCTTCATCACGCTGCTGCCGGAACTGCTGAGAATGGGAACTTCCTCTCTTGCAGGCTCTTTTCCCGGGATGGTAAACCATCTGGCGGCCATGAAGGAGCTGGTTTTCGGCCTTTTGGTGATCATCTTCCTGATCTTCGAACCTTCGGGGATGGCGGCCCGCTGGCACAGTATTAAAAACTACTGGAAGCTTTACCCCTTCTCACACTGACACCTTAGATGTATCGAAAAGGGGGATTTTGCATCGGTATCGGCAGTTGCAGAATATTTTTTTCCAACACCGGGGAGTTACATTTTTATTGGCGCAGCACCAACACAGAAAGGGAGGCAAGTATGAAATTCGGGAGAATTCTGGCAGCAGTGGCAGCAGTATTTGCAATCGCATCAACGGCATTCGCAGCAGAGACCATCAAGGTCGGAGGTCTCTGGGACCTGACCGGCGTGACTGCGGACGTTGGCAAACCCTTCGCAGAAGGGGTTCAGGACGCCATCGCCTACACCAATGAAAAAGGAGGCATCAACGGCAAGAAGATTGAACTTATCAACGTGGACTATGCGTACAAGATTCCCCAGGCCAACGCCACGTACAAGAAATTCGTCGAGCAGGACAAGGTCGTCATGATCAACGGCTGGGGAACAGGCGACACAGAGGCGTTGAAGGACATCATCTCCAAGGATAAGATTCCCTATTTTTCCGCCTCCTACTCCGGTCACCTGACCGACCCGACCAAAACACCGTATAACTTCTTCGTCGGTGCCAGCTATTCCGATCAGATTCGCGGTTTTCTCCAATATGTCAAAAAGGATTTTAAAGGAAAAGGCGCCCCCAAAGTTGCCTTTATCTATCCCAATCATGGTTTCGGTAAAGCACCCATCGAGGCCGGTCGGCAGTACGCCAAGGAGTTAGGTATCGAACTGGTGCATGAGGAAGTTATCCCAGCAAGCTTCCAGGACGTAACCTCCAACTTGCTGAACATGCAGAAAAAGGCTCCTGATTATGCGTATGTCCAGACTACCGTTTCGTGGTGTGCAGTTCTGCTCAAGGACGCCAAAAAGCTTGGCATCAAAACCAAGTTCTTCCTGGGCAACTACGGCATGACCGAGGCACTTCCGTTATTGGCCAAAGACGCCGCGGAAGGCGTTTACGGCATGGCAACTCACGCCCCTTACGGAGCAAATGTTCCCGGGATGAAACTGCTCATCGACTGGAATAAAAAACACCCTTCCAAAGATGCACTCGATACAGTCTATGTGCGCGGCTGGAGCTACGGACTGGTCTGGGCAGAAGGGCTCAGGATCGCTGACAAGAACAAACAGTTGAACGGTGAAGGGGTAAAGAAGGCGCTTGAAACCCTCAAGAACTTTGATACCGGCGGCTTGGTTCCACCGATTACCTACACCGCAACAGATCATCGCCCAACCACAAAAACGACCATCTATGTCATAAAAGGTGGTAAAATGACCAAGGTTGAGGATGTTGAGACACCCCGCAAAAAAGAGTGGCTGGGACTGTAATACAATTGTGCTATTATTCCAGGGGGGGCATTGCGCCCCCTCTTTTTCCTGACGAGGCTCTTTAACCATGCTCACCATCAGCAACGCAGAAGTCATTTACAACCGCGTCATCCTTGTTCTTAAAGGGCTGTCACTGCACGTCCCCGAAGGAAAGATTGTGGCGCTCCTCGGTGCCAATGGCGCCGGAAAAAGCACCACGCTCAAGGCGATCTCAGGCCTTCTGAAATCAGAGGAAGGCGAGGTGTCAGCCGGTTCGATCGAATTTATGGGTGAGCATATCAACAATATGGACCCGGAAGAGATCGTAAGGAAAGGAATCTTTCAGGTTATGGAGGGGCGCCGGGTCTTCGATGATCTGACCGTTGATGAAAACCTTATTGTTGGTGGACATACCCGCAAGGACTCGGCAGGCTTCAAGCGCGACAAAGAGCTTGTTTATGATTATTTTCCCCGTCTTCGTGAACGGCGCAACCAGTTATCAGGCTTTCTGAGCGGAGGTGAGCAGCAGATGCTTGCCATCGGCAGGGCGCTCATGGCACGACCAAAGTTGATGCTGCTCGATGAGCCGTCACTTGGTATTGCACCACTGCTTGTTCAGGAGATATTCCAGCTGATTAAAAAGATCAACACGGAAGAAAAGACAACCATACTTTTGGTGGAACAAAACGCGAATGTCGCTTTCGGCATCTGCGATCATGCCTATATCATGGAGGGCGGGAGGGTTGCCATGAGCGGTACAGTCGAGCAGATGAAATCGAATGATGATGTCAAAGAGTTTTATCTGGGAATGGGCGAAGGTAAAGAAAAGAATAACTACCGGGAATTAAAGAGCTACAAACGTCGCAAACGGTGGCTTTAACCATCACGATTTGACGGATAGTCCATCAAAACACGCAAGGAGCCATTTCATGGGCATCAGGGATATATTGGTACATCTTGACAATCTGGACGCTACCGGGACTCGGCTTGAATTGGCTATTAACTATGCCCGGAAGCATGAAGCCAACCTCAGGGGGCTGTATCTTACCACCAATACCTTTTTCGAGCCTCGCAACAGCCTGGAGCAGTCCAATTATGATCGGGTTGAAACTATGTTCCTTGAAAGAGCCGCCGCTGCCGGAATTACTCATGAATGGATCCGTCCTGGTCGTTCAAGCAGCGGCCTCAACATAATCGATATAATGACTACCCAGGCTTACTACACGGACTTGGTCATAGTCGGACAACCCAACTTCACTCCGCCCAACCTGAACATCCCGCCAGAACTCCCTGAGCGGCTCGTGATGACATGCGGGCGACCTGTCCTGATCGTACCATATACCGGTTTCTTTGAAACCGCCGGAGATCGAATCATGATCGCCTGGAGAGCTGGGCGCGAATCGGTTAGAAGCGTAAATGACGCGATGCCATGTATCGAAAAGGCGCATCACGTTTCCGTGATAGAAGTAAGCGCCGAAGCGCTCCCTTCCGAGAGCAACGACCATATCATGCATGTCCGGGACTTTATTGCCCGGCACAACGTAACAGCACGAACTGAACAGATTTATGCAGGAAGTTTCACGGTCGGCGACACCATCCTCAACCTTGCCTGTGAAAAAACAATCGACTTGCTGGTCATGGGAGCTTTTGTCCATTCAAGGAGGGGAACTCTCACCTTGAGTCCTATTGCCAACCACATTCTAAGGCATTTGACCACGCCAGTTCTTATGTCACATTAAGATTCTTCTTTGCACTGCACACTCGAGAGAACCATGAACAACACGCATGAACATGAAGAACTTATTTCAATTGGTGACCTTGCCAAGAGCCTGGGCCTTACCACCAGAACCTTGCGCTATTGGGAAGAATCCGGAATAATTGAAGCTGCCCCCCGATCAGAGGGAAGCAACCGGTTCTACACCCAGGATATAGCCAAGAGAGTCCGCTTCATTATTAAACTTAAAGAGCTTGGTCTTACAATTCAGGAGTTACAGGATCTCTACACTGCATACGGTGAAGTGAAAAGAACCGATCGAATGATTCCGGCACTTGTTCAGGTTTTGGATAAGCACATACATCTCGTGGATGAAAAAATGGCGAGAATGGCTTCGTTGCGAAAAGATATTGTAAAATATCGCCAACGCATGTCTTCAAAACTGAATTCGATTGCACAGTGAGCTGGCCGGTGGGATACACTCTGACCAGCAATACCCATAAACAGAAACGGCGTGGATAACTCCACGCCGTTTCTGTTTAATCTATGTAACTAATGGCTTATGCTTCAGCAACGACCACAGATTCAGGGGCAACTGGAGAAGGCTGTTTCGGCTTTACAACAGGAGTTACCTTAGCCTTCCCGGGTTTAATTTCCTCTTCTACAAGTTCAATTAAAGAGACCGGAGCAGCATCACCCTGACGAATACCGAGTTTAATTATTCTGGTATAACCGCCGAAACGTTCCTTATATCGAGGAGCAATCGTTGAAAACAGCTTCGAAACAACCGATTTCTCACGAATTACGGAAGCGGCCAAGCGCATCGAGTGAAGATCCCCACGTTTGCCAAGAGTAATCATACGTTCCGCAACAACACGTATTTCTTTGGCCTTGGCATCTGTTGTCGTTATTTTACCATGATCTAAAAGGGAAGTTACCATGTTGCGGAACATCGCCTCGCGATGGCTTGTCTTCCTGCCTAGTCTTCTGCCAGCTTTACCGTGACGCATATATATATCCTTTCTAAACTAGACAAATATCGTAATTACTCTTCTTCTTTTTGCTCGCCACGTAACCGTATCATCAGCTCTGGATCAGGAAAACTGTCGATTTTCATCCCGAAGGTCAGACCCATATCCGAAAGTATATCCTTAATTTCATTTAGTGATTTACGACCAAAATTCTGCGTCTTTAACATTTCCGACTCAGATTTTGTGACCAGTTCACCTATAAGCTTTATCCCGGCATTTTTAAGACAATTGGCCGATCGTACAGAGAGCTCAAGTTCTTCAACAGTGCGATAAAGATTTTCGTTAACCTTATCTTTGTCTTCTTGAGATTCTTCATCAATCTCAGGTTCGAATTCCTCATCAAAATTAATGAATATAGAAAGCTGTTCCTTCAGAATTTTAGCTGAATAAGCAACCGCATCTTCAGGCTTGACACTTCCGTCAGTCCATATCTCGAGATTAAGCTTATCATAATCGGTCATTTGGCCGACACGTGCATTCGTGACCGAAAAATTTACCTTCTTGATTGGAGTATAAATCGAGTCAATTGGAATAGTACCAACCGGTGACTTCTCATCACGATTACGGTCCGCAGACACGTAGCCTTTTCCCATTTTTACAGTCATCTCTACATCAAGATTAGCGTCTTTGCCACACGTCGCAATATAGTGGTCAGGATTCATTACTTCAACATTATGACCCACAATAATATCGCCGGCAGTAATGATCCCGACTCCTTTATGTTTAAAATGAATCACAGCCTGATCAGAAGAATGCAATTTAAGCCTGACACCCTTGAGATTCAGAATTATATCCGTTACATCCTCAGTAACTCCCTGAATCACAGAGAATTCGTGCAGAACACCCTTAATCCGGAGTGATGTAATAGCAGCACCCTGAAGGGAAGAAAGCAAAACACGTCTGAGTGAGTTACCCAAGGTGGTCCCGAAACCGCGCTCAAAAGGTTCGGCATAAAACTTACCGTACGTAGCTGTTAGAGAATCTTTTTCAACCTGAAGTTGTTTCGGTTTGATAAGATCCCGCCAGTTTTTATACATTGCTACCTCCTCCGGAAATAGAAACCCGGTTGTCGTTTAAAACTAGAATCAGCAGCTTCCAGAAATTATTTTGAATAAAGCTCAACAATGAGCTGTTCCTGGATAGGAGTTGTGATGTCCTCACGAGTCGGAACACCTTTTAAGGTGCCTTTAAAGGAATCACGATCTAGCTCTAACCACTGCGGAATTCCACGACGTACAACCGCTTCCAGAGCGTCGTTTATAGCAACAACCTTGCGACTTTTTTCACGCAACTCTATAACATCTCCAGCTTTAAGCTGAATCGATGGAATATCAACCTTTCGACCGTTAATCGTAAAGTGGCCATGACGAACGAGTTGGCGGGATTCTGAACGAGACGTTGCAAAACCGAGACGATAGGCAACATTATCAAAACGACGCTCAAGCAAAGAAAGCAGATTCTCGCCAGTAACGCCTTTCATCCGGTCAGCTAACTTGAAGTAACTGCGAAACTGTTTTTCAAGAATGCAATAGATACGACGGACCTTTTGTTTTTCACGGAGCTGAGTACCGTATGCTGATACTTTAGTCCTGCCCTGACCGTGCTGACCAGGAGGATAATTACGGCGTTTAATTGCACACTTGTCTGTATAGCAACGATCGCCTTTTAAGAATAGTTCTGTGTTTTCTCTTCTGCACAAACGGCATGAAGGTCCTGTATATCGAGCCAATGAAAACCCCCTTGAAAGTTGTTACGATTAAAATCAGACTCTTCTTCTCTTTGGCGGACGACATCCGTTATGAGGAATTGGAGTGACGTCCTTGATGAAACTAATACTGAAACCGGCAGCCTGAAGAGCACGAAGAGCGGATTCGCGACCTGAACCGGGGCCTTTGACATAAACTTCAACCGTACGCATTCCATGTTCCTGTGCTTTTTTGGCACAATCTTCGGCAGCAATCTGAGCTGCAAATGGGGTACTTTTGCGCGAACCCTTGAAACCCTTGGCTCCAGCTGTCGACCACGCAACAACATTTCCAACAGGATCGGTAATAGTAATTATGGTGTTATTGAAAGTCGCTTGAATGTGAGCAACACCATTTGAAATATTTTTACGTTCTTTTTTCTTACGAACTACCTTTTTTGTTGGACTTGCCATTCGTATTCTCCAGAGCTAGTTAAATTATTTCTTCTTACCGGCGACAGTACGTGCAGGACCTTTTCGTGTGCGTGCATTCGTTTTTGTACGCTGACCATTGCAGGGGAGGCCTTTACGATGTCGTAGACCTCTATAGCATCCCAGATCCATGAGTCGCTTGATATTCATAGAAATCTCGCGACGCAAATCACCTTCAACCTTGCAATTACGATCAATCTCTTCACGAAGCCGAGCAACTTCAGCCTCGGTGAGTTTATCAGTACGCGTATCCGGGTTTATCAGACTCGCAGCAATAATACGTTCTGCAGAAGAATTGCCTATACCGTAAATGTACGTTAATGCGATAACAATTCGTTTGTTTTTTGGTAAATCAATACCTGAAATACGTGCCAATGGAAATACCCCCTTTAATTACTCATCCCTGACGTTGTGAATGTTTAGGGATGTCGCAGATAACACGCACAATACCCTTGCGTTTGACTATTTTGCATTTGTCACATATTTTTTTTACAGATGCACGTACTTTCATAATACTCCCTTGCGCGGTTTATTTAACATATCCGCGTTAGTATCTCAGGTCCGTTCTCGGTGATGGCGACGGTATGTTCAAAATGAGCAGACAAACCACCATCGCACGTTATAACAGTCCAATTATCATCCAAAACTTCGACTTCATGAGACTTTTCATTGATCATCGGCTCTATCGCCAGCACCATACCCGGCTTAAGCTTTACACCTTTGCCCGGAGAGCCATAGTTCGGAATCTGCGGATCTTCATGCAAGCTTCTTCCTATCCCATGACCAACAAAATCTCTAACGACTGAATACCCTCTGCTTTCAACAAAACGCTGTACAGCAGAAGAAACGTCCCCCAACCTGTTGCCTGGAACCGCCATCTCAATAGCAGCGTTCAAAGAAGCTTCGGTAGCAGTAATCAATTTCTGTGCAGCACCAGAAACAGTACCAACAGGAACCGTTATTGCTGCATCACCATAAAAACCGTCATACACAACACCGAAGTCCAGGCTTAGGATATCACCCGCAATCAGAGGGTTCTTATTAGGAATACCGTGAACAACCTGATTATTAGGCGAACAGCACAAGGAACTTGGATATTTGTGATAGTCACGAAAAGCACATTTCGCATTACGCTTAAGAGCTGCAGCAGAAGCAAACTGCTCAAGTTCGAAAGTAGTGACCCCCGGACAAACCAAAGAGCGCAATCCTTCAAGAATCTCGGCTACAATACGACCAGCAATTCTCATTCTGTCTATCTCATTACGAGACTTAAGAACGATCACCAATACCACCCTTATCTATTATAGTACATACGTGAGACTGTATATCGCTAATAGATCCACTGCCTGACACACTATAAAGCAAACCCAAATCTTTAAAATACGATTTCAGAGATGATGTTTGCTGCTCATACACTTTTAGCCGGTTGATGACAGTCTGTTCAGAATCATCATCACGCTGGACCAGAGAAGCACCGCAGGAATCGCAGACTCCTTCTCGTGCAGGCTTATTGTAAACAACGTGATATCCTTTACCACATGACGGACAGGCCCTTCTTCCCGACAACCTGTTAATCAGCTCCTGGGTATCTACGTCCAAAGAAATAACTACATCAATTTTTTTACCAATTCCGTCCAGCAAGGACATTAAAGCATCAGCCTGTGGAATCGTTCGCGGAAAACCGTCTAATATAAAACCCGACTCGCAGTCTTCCTGAGATACCCGCTCCTTAACCAATCCAAGAACAATATCATCCGAAACAAGCCCACCAGCATCCATAATGGACTTGGCCATATCGCCCAGTGGCGACTTTGCCCTTACCGCTGCCCTCAGCATATCACCGGTTGAAATCTGAGGAATTCCATAGCGTTCGACTATAAACTGAGCTTGGGTACCTTTTCCAGATCCAGGAGGACCAAAAAGAACGACGTTCACGGGCTACCGTCTCCCTTTGATACGAACACCCTTAAGAAAACCTTCATAGTTACGAGTGATAAGGTGTGACTCTATCTGTGAAACCGTGTCCATTCCCACACCTACCGCAATCAAAAGAGCCGTACCGCCGAAGTAAAAGGGAAGATTAAACTTACCGATTAATATAGATGGTAAAATACATACAATCGAAATATAGACAGCACCGGCAAAAGTGAGCCTGGTAAGCACTGTATCAATAAAATCAGAGGTCTCTTTGCCGGGACGAATCCCGGGAATATAACCACCCTGCTTTTTAATGTTTTCTGCTACGTCAATGGGGTTAAAAGTCACAGCCGTGTAGAAGTAACAGAAAAACACGATAAAAGCAACGAAAAAGATATTATATATCAGATTCCCGGGAGACAAACTCTTAGCTGCAGTCTGAACCCAAGGAATATCGATGAAATTTGCGATAGTAGCTGGGAACATTATGATAGACGATGCAAATATTGGGGGTATTACTCCAGCCATGTTGATTTTTAAAGGCAAATGAGAGGTCTGTGCGTTAAATGTTTTAAGCCCGACAACCCTTTTGGCATAATGAATCGATAAACGCCTCTGCCCCCGCTCCACAAAAACAATAATCGCGATAACGGCAAACATGATTGCGAGAACAAAAATAAGTACAAATAGGGACAGCTGACCAGCGTTTAAAAGCTTCACAGTGTTATAAAGTGCATTGGGAATATTAACAACTATCCCGGCAAAGATAATTAAGGAGATGCCATTACCGATACCCTTTTCAGACATTTGCTCACCTAACCACATGACAAAGGCGGTACCGGCAGTTAACGTAATAACTGTCATAATTCTAAAGCCCCATCCAGGGCTTGGCACGACTAACTCACCAGCAGGCCCACGCATACTCTCAAGGCCGACAGCGACACCCATACCTTGAACGATACTTAAAACAACAGTACCATAGCGTGTATATTGAATAATTTTTTTACGTCCCGCCTCACCCTCTTTTGAGAGTTTCTCAATTGCAGGAACAACAACTGTAAGAAGCTGGAAAATGATCGAAGATGAAATATACGGCATGATACCAAGAGCAAAAACCGTCAGTCTCTCCAATGCGCCACCTGAAAACATGTCGAAAAGACCCAAAAGGGTCCCTTGAGACTGTTTAAAAAAATGTGATAACGCAATTCTGTCAATTCCAGGAGTTGGTATGTGACAACCAACGCGATATACGGCAAGCATCCCCAAAGAAAACAAGACACGCTTTTTTAACTCAGGGATCTTGAATATATTCTGGAGGGCTTCAAACACTATACTATCTCCTCAACACTGCCACCAGCCGCAATGATTTTATCCTTGGCAGACTGACTGAATTTATTTGCAGTGACCTTTAAAGATTTAGAGATGTCACCATTACCAAGAATTTTAACAGCGAAACGAACCGACTTAATAAGACCTTTAGAAACAAGCGACATTGCATCAATGACAGAATCAGGTTCAAATATGTCAAGTTGACTGATGTTCACAAGTGAATACTCAACGCGGTCGAGCGGTGTGAATCCGCGCTTTGGCAAACGACGCTGCAATGGCATCTGTCCGCCCTCAAAACCGGCTTTTATACTTCCACCTGAACGGGCTTTCTGTCCTTTATGACCTTTTGTCGCAGTTTTTCCGTGACCGGAACCGGTACCACGACCAATACGTTTCCTGTTTTTTGTTGACCCAATTGAAGGTCGTAGATTATTAAGTTCCATGAAAGTCAACCCCTTTATCTATTCAACGGTCAATAGATGACCGACTTTATTGATCATACCCCTGATTTGTGGGCTGTCTTGACGCTCAACCGTCTGATTGAGTTTTGACAGACCAAGACCAGCTACAACTGCACAATGCTTTTTAGGAGCACATATTGTACTTTTTTTAAGTGTTATCTTAAGCATACCGCTCATAATTAGTTCCCCGCAAATAAATATTATTCTGTAATACCACGACGAGCAGCGATCTCTTCTGGAGTCTTAAGACGTTGAAGACCTTGAAAAGCAGCTTTAATAACGTTGTGTGGATTATTTGAGCCCAAGCATTTTGAAAGAATGTTATTAATGCCAGCAGCTTCAAATATAGCGCGTGCTGCACCGCCGGCAATAACGCCGGTACCTGCAGAAGCTGGCTTCATGAGCAGGCGACCAGCTCCGAATTTACCCTCGATTTCAAAAGGTATCGTCTGGCTGGAATTTACTGGGACTTTAATAAGGTTCTTTTTAGCCTGTTCTACGCCCTTCCTGATCGCTTCAGGAACCTCATTGGCTTTACCAAGACCGTATCCCACATAACCGTTGCCGTCACCAACAACTATTAATGCTGAGAAACTGAAACGGCGTCCGCCTTTGACAACTTTGGCAACACGACTGATATGAACAACTCTGTCATTAAGATTTAGTTCTGCTGGATTAATCCTACTCAAAGAAAACCTCCTATACGCTTAAAAAATCAACCCGGATTCGCGGGCTGAATCAGCAAGTGCTTTGATCCTGCCGTGATAGAGAAAACCATTGCGGTCAAAAACAACAGACGAAACACCTTTAGCGAGAGCCAGCCTGGCAACTTCCTTGCCAACAAGTGTGGCTGCAGCTATATTACCGCAGTTAGAAAGATCCTGTGCGGCATCTGACAACGTTGAAGCGGCAACAAGAGTCATACCATTCGTGTCATCAATTATCTGCGCATAAATATGACGCGCGCTCTTGAATACATTAAGACGCGGACGTTCGGATGTACCGCGAACTTTTTTTCTGACTCGAACTTGACGTTTGAGTCGAGTAATTGTTTTAATAGCTGTCTTAGCCACAATATCTCCTTATAAAGACTATTTCTTGCCGGTTTTGCCAGCTTTTCTTAGGATAGTCTCGTCAGCATATTTAATCCCTTTGCCCTTATAGGGCTCTGGGCTACGGAACGATCTGATCTTAGCAGCGGTCTGACCGACCAGCTCTTTATCAAATCCCTTAACAGACAACTTAGTCATCTTTTCCACATCAATCGATATCCCGTCAGGGATCGGAAAGTTAACAGGGTGAGAATAACCGAGAGCAAGGACCAGTTCCTTACCTTTAACTTCAGCACGGTAGCCAACCCCGTTGATCTCAAGATCTCTCTGGAACCCCTTGGTAACGCCGACAACCATGTTATTGATCAATGTGCGTGTAAGACCATGGGCGGCACGTGCGGCAGTTGAATCGTCGCACCGTGTAACTTCAATGGCAGTATCACGAATATCAAGGGCAATTACAGACATAATCTGGCGGGTTAAAGCCCCGTTCGGGCCTTGAACCGACAGTACTGAGTCTGTGTAAGAAATTTTTACACCCTTTGGTATCTCAATTGGTAATTTACCTATTCTAGACATCTAAAAGTACTCCTTGTCGCTATTATTACCAGACAGTGCAGATCAGCTCGCCGCCGACGCCGGACTTACGAGCAACATTATCAGTAATGATGCCCTTTGATGTTGATAGAATTGCAATCCCAAGTCCGCTCTTCACTAAAGGAATATTCTCGGACTTGACATAAACCCTACCACCCGGCTTGCTGACACGTTTAATCTCATTTATAACGCTATCTTTTTCATCAATGTACTTCAAGTAAACACGCAAGACACCCTGAAGATTATCAGAAATAACCTTATAGTTTTTTATAAAGCCTTCTTGCTTTAGTACGTTAGCAATACTGACTTTCATATTGGATGATGGAATGTCAACTTTCTGGTGCTTTACCATGTTTGCATTTCTGATTCTGGTAAGCATGTCAGCAATCGGGTCTGTCATGGACATCGTGAAGTGCTCCTGTCTCTTTATCTATATGTTGTGGCTTCTAGTTACCAGCTCGATTTTATCACGCCGGGAATCTGGCCAGACGAGGCATACTTGCGCAGACAAATTCTGCACATCTCGAACTTGCGATAAAACGCTTTTGGACGACCGCAGATTGGACAACGATTGTGCTGCCGAACCTTAAACTTGGGTGCACGTTGAGACTTAATGATCATTGATACTTTTGCCACAGAATCCTCCAGATATCTTAGTTCCTGAACGGCATGCCCAGGTACTTGAGAAGCGCTTTACCTTCTTCGTCTGTTTTAGCACTTGTTACAATTGTGATATTCATTCCCTTTATTTTATCAACATTGTCGTAGTTGATTTCAGGGAAAATAAGCTGATCTTTGATGCCGAGGGTATAATTACCCTTGCCGTCAAAAGCTTTGCCGGATACGCCCTTAAAGTCACGAACCCTGGCAAGCGATACATTGATCAAACGATCAAGGAATTCGTACATACGATCGCGACGGAGTGTAACCATACAACCGATTGGCATACCTTCACGAAGTTTAAATGTTGCAATAGACTTCTTGGCTTTGGTGATTACGGATTTTTGTCCGGTGATCAAACCAAGCTCGGTTGTCGCAGAATCAAGAATTTTAACGTTCTGGATCGCTTCGCCCAAGCCCATATTAACAACAATCTTCTTGATCTGCGGTACTTCCATACAAGACTTGTAACTGAAGTCATTACGAAGCTTGGGAACGATTTCTGATGAATATATATCTTTTAAACGAGACATTAGATAAATTCCTCCAAAGTAATTCTAAAGCGTTGTGCCACATTTTACGCACACACGTTGTTTTTCGCCATTTTCTAAAAACTTCTTGCTCGTCCTTACAGGTTTGGAGCACTTTGAACAATATGGCATAACATTGGAGATGTGTATCCGTGCTTCTTTCTCCTTGATTTCACCAGCTTCGTTCCCTTTAGCTTTCACATGGCGCTTGACTAAATTTAGTCCTTCAACAATCACGCCATTTTTTTTAGGCAGCAACTGAAGGATTTTGCCAGTTTTGCTTTTTTCCTTACCGGCAATTACCATTACGGTATCGCCCTTGTTAACATGAGGTTTCGTGACTTGCATCATCATTCTCCGATATTTTTATAGTACTTCCGGTGCAAGAGAAATAATTTTCATAAACTTTTTAGCGCGCAATTCTCTGGCAACCGGACCGAAGATACGAGTACCAACCGGTTCCTTGGCATTGTTGATGACAACACCTGAATTATCATCAAACCGGATATACGATCCGTCAGGGCGTCCCAAAGCCTTGGCAGTCCTGACAACGACCGCCTTGACCACATCACCCTTTTTAACCTTTGAATTCGGCAGAGCTTCACGAACAGAAGCAACTATAATATCGCCAACACCAGCATATTTTCTTTTGGATCCGCCCAGTACTTTAATGCAAAATAACTTTTTTGCACCAGAGTTGTCGGCTACATCCAGTACTGTCTGCATTTGAATCATTAGATGTTACTCCCTATACTAAGAGATGCTTTCAATTATCTGCTTAAGGCTCCAGCGTTTGTCTTTACTCAAAGGACGGCATTCAATAATCTGAACACGATCACCTACTTTGGAGCTGTTAAGTTCGTCGTGTACCTTGTATTTTACGCTACGTTTAATATACTTGCTGTAGACACTGTGCTTAACGAGACGGTCGACTTTTACAACAACAGTCTTTTCCATCTTGTCACTCACAACAACGCCTACTTGAGTTTTTCTGTGACCGCGTTCACTCATTTTGATACTCCCCCTGCCTTACTTTCGGTGAGAATGGTATTAATTCTTGCAATATTCTTACGAAGGCTCTTCAGCTTGGAAGTATTCTCAAGTTTGCCGGTATGAAGCTGAAATTTAAGATTAAAAAGTTCCTTGGTTGATTCAGTCTGCTTTTTAAGAAGCTCTTCAGCTGATACTTTTCTAAGATCATTAGGCTTCATAGGTATCCCCTCTGGAAATAAACTTGGTAGAAAGGGGTAGTTTATGGGCAGCCAATCTGAGGGCTTCACGTGCGACCTCTTCCGTCACGCCTTCCATTTCATACAACACTACACCAGGCTTTATAACGCATACCCATGAATCAGGAGAGCCTTTTCCTTTACCCATCCTGGTTTCAGCCGGTTTAGCCGTAAGTGGTTTGTCAGGAAAAATACGAATCCATATTTTACCACCCCTCTTAATATAGCGGGTCATCGCAATACGAGCCGCTTCAATCTGGCGCGAATCAAGCCAGCCGCATTCAGTTGCCTGCAGGCCGTATTCGCCAAAAGAGAGTTCAATACCTCTACAGGGCTTTCCGGACATACGACCCTTCATCTGTTTTCTATGTTTTACCCGTTTCGGCATTAACATTGATACGTGCTCCTATTGTGCAATATAAAGAAATTACTTACCAGGCAGAATTTCGCCCTTGAAAATCAGCACCTTGATACCAATAAGACCATACGTAGTCTTGGCTTCGGCAAAGCCGTAGTCGATATCGGCACGTAACGTGTGCAGCGGGACCCTGCCCTCGCGATACCACTCTGTACGAGACATTTCAGCACCACCCAAACGGCCAGAACAGGTGATACGAATTCCCTTTGCTCCAAATTTAAGCGTTGAAGTAACACTCTTCTTCATGGCTCTTCTGAAGGCAATACGGCGCTCCAATTGCAATGCAACATTTTCAGCAACTAACTGAGCATCTAACTCAGGCTTACGAACTTCATTTATAGTGATAAAGATCTCTTTAGCCGATATCAGAGCAAGTTCTTTCTTAATCGTCTCAACTTCGGACCCCTTCTTACCAATGATAAGGCCGGGTCTGGCGGTAAAAATATTAATCTTACACTTATTGGCAGCGCGCTCAATTTCGATTTTTGAAACACCGGAGCTGTACAGACGCTTTTTTAAGAATTTGCGAATGGCAAGATCTTCATGGAGCAGCTTTGCATAATCTGCTTCAGCATACCACTTCGAATCCCACGTTTTTGTAATACCGAGCCTGAAGCCAATCGGATTGATTTTTTGTCCCAACCTACACCTCCACGTAATAAAACTATTTCGAGTCTGAAAGGGTTACAGCAATATGACTAGTAGGCTTACGAATTTTGCTGGCACGCCCCATTGCACGAGGAACAAAACGCTTAAGTGCAGCACCACCATCAACATAAATCGTTTTTACTACCAGGCGGTCTACATCAGATACACCTTTTTGCTCTGCGTTCGAAACCGCTGACTTAAGAAGCTTCGATACAAGCTTGGCAGAAGGCTGAGGCATAAACCGTAAGATATTCAGTGCATCTTGAATACCCTTTCCACGCACAAGGTCAACGACAAGTCGAGTTTTGCGTGGTGAAAGGCGTACAGATGAGAGTTTAGCGTTGGATTCCATTATAAGCTCCCTTACTACTTCTTGACTTTGCTCTTTTTATCAGCGGCATGACCGTGAAATGTTCTTGTTGGAGCGAATTCACCCATTTTATGGCCAACCATGTTCTCGGTAACAAAAACAGGGATGAATTTTTTACCATTGTGAACCGCGAAACTACACCCGATGAAATCAGGGCTGATTGTTGAACGGCGTGACCAGGTCTTAATAATTTTTTTGGAATTAGGACCTTCAGCCAAAACTTTCTTGTTCAGGTGGTCATCAATAAATGGACCTTTTTTTATCGAACGTGCCATAATATCTCAGCCTCTCAACGAATTATTTACTACGCTTTTTAACTATGAAGCGATCGGAAGTCTTGTTTGTACGTGTTTTATAACCCTTGGTTGGAATACCCCATGGTGTCACCGGATGACGTCCACCTGAAGTACGACCTTCACCACCACCATGTGGATGGTCAACAGGGTTCATGGCAACGCCACGTACTTTGGGACGTCTTCCAAGCCAGCGTGAGCGGCCGGCTTTACCGATGTTTATATTTTCATGATCGGTATTTCCAACTTGTCCGATAGTTGCGTAGCAATCCTGAAGTACCAAACGAACTTCACCAGAGGGAAGTTTGACCTGGGAGTACTTGCCTTCTTTGGACATAAGCTGGGCAAAGGTACCGGCGCTTCTGGCCAACTGAGCCCCTTTACCGATTTTTAGCTCAATATTGTGTATAACAGTACCAAGGGGAATTGAGCGCAATGGCAACGAATTACCAGGTTTAATATCGGCCTCAGGACCACTAATAACAACATCGCCAACTTTCAGATCAAGCGGAGCAAGAATATAGCGTTTTTCACCGTCAACGTAATTCAAAAGCGCGATACGGGCGCTACGGTTCGGGTCATATTCAATGCTGGCAACAGTTGCGGGAATGCTGCGCTTATCACGACGAAAATCGATAATACGATATTTCTGTTTGTGACCGCCGCCCTGGTGACGAGAAGTGATTCGGCCATTAGAATTCCTGCCGCCGCTTTTTTTAAGAGAGACGAGCAAGGATTTTTCAGGAGTAGTTTTAGTTATTTCAACAAACGCGGAGCATGTTTGATGTCTGCGTCCAGCTGAAGTTGGATTATAGCTTTTGATTGCCATTGTGAACCCCAAACGTATTAGTTAGACTTCAAAGAAATCTATTGATTGCCCTTCCTGGAGCGTAACATATGCTTTTTTCCAGTTGGAACGTTTGCCATAAGTTTTACCGGAACGTTTAACCTTGCCGGCCACGTTTACAGTGCGGACATCGGCAACCTTGACTTTGAACAGATTCTCAACAGCCTGTTTAATCTCGATCTTATTTGCCGACTTATCAACTACTATCGCAACAGTATTGGTGGTATCAGAACCCAAAGATGTTTTTTCGGTAACATGGGGTTTTTTGATTACGGAGTAAATATTCATTTTTGCAATACTCCTTCGGTTGATTGTACTGAGTCCTGTGTGAATATAATGTGCTTGTATTTAAGCATATCATGAATATTAAGAGCATCATGCTTCAACATTTTTATATGCGGCACATTACGAGCAGACAAAAACAGATTGTTATTAAAATCATCCGTTACAATCAAAGATTTATTGAGATCAAAGGTACTCAGAAAACCAACGAAATCTTTAGTTGATATTTTTTCGAATTCTATTTTATCCAGAACAGTTATGTTATTGGTCTGCAGTTTATACGTCAGGACTGAACAGAGGGCAGCGGCTCTTGCTTTCTTATTCATACTAAGGTTGTATATTTTTGGTTGCGGGCCAAAAGCCACACCACCGCCGGGGTATTGGGGGGCACGACTGCAACCTTGCCGGGCATTACCAGTACCTTTCTGCTTGAATGGCTTTTTACCGCCGCCACGCACTGCAGAACGGTTCTTGACTGCAACAGTTCCAGCCCTGCGATTCGCGAGCTGAATCCGAAGAGCCTGATGTATAAGACTTTCTCTTACTTCAACATCGAACACATCATCGGACAGTTGAACTTCGCCGACCTGTTGTTTGTTCATATTATAAACGGCTATTGAAGGCATACACAAACTCCCGAAGTACTAAGCTTTAACACTCTTTTTGATCGTTATGATTGAATTCTTGTGGCCAGGAACCGCACCTTTAATCAAGAGAAGATTATCAGCTACATCAACACGTACAATTTTAAGCCGCTGTACGGTAACTTTAACGTTCCCCATCTGACCAGGCATCTTTTTATTTTTAAAAACATGAGATGGCGTTGCAGATGCACCGATGGAGCCGGGCGCCCTGTGAAAGCGCGATCCATGGGAGGCACGACCACCCTTGAAGTTCCAGCGCTTTATTACACCCTGGAAACCTTTACCAATACTCGTGCCGGTCACATCAATCACATCGTCAGCTGAAAACTGCTCAACGGTGATTTCATCACCCACATTCATGGACTCAACCTGGTCATTTTTGAATTCACGCAGATGCCTGAATACTCCATGGCCTGATTTCGTGCAATGCCCGAGGTACGGTTTGTTAACATTAGCAGCAGCGATCGATTCAAATCCGACCTGTACTGCTGAATATCCATCACAGTCTGCAGTTTTTTTCTGGACAACATAACAAGGACCAGCCTGAATTACAGTAACCGGTACTCTTGTTCCGTCTTCAAGAAATATCTGGGTCATGCCCAGTTTTTTTCCGATGATACCTTTCATCATAATCAGTCCTATTCAGTCGTAGTAGCAGTTACAGTTTTATTTCAACATCAACGCCGGCAGATAAATCCAGCTTCATGAGGGCATCAACCGTCTGCTGTGTAGGGTCAAGTATATCAATCAAACGCTTATGTGTTCTGATTTCAAACTGGTCACGTGACTTTTTGTCAACATGGGGACCACGCAGAACACAATACTTGTTGATCACGGTCGGCAATGGAATTGGTCCGGCAACACGCGCACCAGTTCTTTTTGCTGTATCGACAATTTCACCTACTGAAACATCAAGTAGTTTGTGGTCATATGCCTTAAGGCGAATTCTTATCTTCTGGCTCTGCATTGATATCCTCGTAACGATCGTATTTATTCAATAATTGAAGCTACAACGCCGGCTCCGACCGTACGGCCACCTTCACGGATAGCAAAGCGCAGGCCGTCGTCCATAGCGATCGGGGTGATCAGTTTA
>VFJM01000361.1 GCA_009886055.1 Geobacter sp.
ACAACTTTTTTACCGCCGACAATCTTTTTTCTGGGAGCCCCGTAAACTTTCGTTCCAAAAGGGACTCGCTTTCTATCACAAACAAATTCAACCTGTCAAAAGAAAAATGAGGCGTGAATGAAAAAATAACCGGGTTCAGTGAAAAGCGCTGGATAAGCACGGGTCGTAACAGCGGATTAGAATCTCTGTGGCGCCCCGTATCCAACGCCATCCATTGCGTCAATGTTGCTATTGCTCCCTGATTGATGGCTGCCAGGTAATATGAATCAATTATAGCAATCGGCGGAAAATTGTCAAATCCGGTTTTTTGCGGAATATCGTTCTCCAGGGTCCGCCAGCCAAAAGAATGGCGCAAGTACCCCCATGAACCAGACAAAGCTGATCAAACCGGTAATTGCATCGAATACCTTGAAATTTGTGCACGGGCCGAATACCCGATCATGGAAGCTCAAACAGGGATAACGGCCAGCTCCAAGCAGCGGACGCAACCATACATCAAGAAAAAAAAACATCTGCCAGGAATTCTGACGGATATATCTACCCAGAAGATAGAAAACCCGGATCGACCCCCAGAGACCCCAGTCGTTACTGATCATGCGCCGGATAAGACCAAAGTACGGCGACAGGAAAAGCGCGCCGGTATCCTGCTGCACCCGGTACACCCCCGGCGCTCGAACGAAGAACTCCTCCGCACCGACACTATGCAATCCCATCATCATGCTCATCAGAATGTACCGACGGTGGAACCCTTCTGCCTCAAACCGCCGTGCCGAAGTTTTGAGATATCCGGGCAGCGTAATCCATTTCCCTTGGGACCTGATTTTCCCGGCGATCCGCTGATCTTCCAGAAATGGCATGCTTTCGTCGAAGCCGCCAAGATTCCTGAAAAACTCCTTTGTGAGCAACAAGCCCTGATCACCGTTTGTGGTATTGGTGCGATTAAAGGAGCTCTTCTCCTCGGCATAGCGATACGCCAGCGCATTCAGTTTCGTACTCCGCATAAAGCGGAGGCGAAAATGACCGGCAATCCGGCCATTTTCGCATTTCTCACCTGTTATGGCCTGTACGGCATGTACAAGAAGGCACCGGTCATCTATCCGTGAGTCGGCATGCAGAAAAAGAATATACTCGCCGGAGGCATGTTCCGCTGCAGCATTCATCTGCACGCCCCTGCCTCGTCCGGCAGTTACGAACTGAACGCCATACGCATCTGCCACCGACCGCGTTGCGTCCGAAGAGCCGCCATCGCCGACTATAATTTCAAGGGAGATATGCTGTTGTTTTTTGAGATCGTCCAGGAGCGGAGGGAGATTTTCAGCTTCATTGAGCGTCGGGATGACGACCGACAGTACCGGTTGAGACATATGGTTCATCTGGTACTACTTACCCACCGTCGAAAGTGATATTTCCCCATACCATGCTTCCGCACTTCCGCCGGTATTATCGGTATCGGTCATGATAGCAACGGCATCGACTCCCTGAGGGTCGGTGCCGAACAGGAGCCGATAATCAGCGAGCAGATCTCGCTCCTCGAACACCCAGTGACCGGCCTTCTCGTTTCCGGACTCCACTGCCAGCATCTTCGAGTCCGAAGCAAACAGACTAGGGACGTGCTCTCCCTTGGGCAACGTGTTCGCCCAAATGTAGTTGATCGCTTTCATCTGCCAGAAAAACCGCCCCGGAAAAATTACATACAGACGTGCGGCGTAATCATCGCCGGCCTTGGACTTCTCGTCTCCACCCTTGATAGTGCCGGCAATTTTCCATGACCACCGCAGATAGCGATGTGTTGTTGGATCAAAGTGAATCTTCCGCACCATTCCGGAAGCGGCGGCATGGCTGGTTGCCTTTACTACGGTCCGTCCGTTTTCCTGCTGCAGAAGGTATTCGGTACTCCCCTTGAAAAGTTTGGGTTCCCACCCTGCCAATCCTTCAGTACTGAAATGGCTGACCTGAATTTCGCCGGCAGGCACGTTAGTCACACCCGCGAACAGAGGAGCGATAAGAATAAAAATGACGACCGGCACTCTGATATATCTGGGCATTATGAGTAATATCCATCCTTTATATTAGATATTTCAAATCCATCCGATGCTCAAAGCTGCCGCCGAACTACCCCGCCAGCGCGCCGGTGCAGCTGGAGCCTTCTCCTGCGGTACAGCTATAGCAGTGCTGGGATAGACGGATCTTCTTCCCGCTCATCCCCCCATCGTCCAGTTCTGAAATGACTATTTCAGAGCCATCATCGGCGGTAACCGGCATCTCCAGTGCCTGATTGAAATCGCAATTATATATTTTCCCCTGCCAATCGACGCTGATCAGCTTGCGGCACATGATAGCGCCGGCGGCCTCTGGATTGAAGCGACCAGCCAGCATGCGGAGATATTCGGAGTAGGAGCCGGTAGATTCGAGATGTTCCCGAAAACGTCCGATCGGAGCGTTCGTGATGGTGAATAGATGGCTGAATACGATTCCATGGTTGGCCAGCAGCTCCATTTTGTAGGTTGCTTCCAGCCCATGCTGAGAGCCGGGAACAAAATCCCCGCCCGGATTATAGACCAGATCAAGCTCCAGCTCTGAACCATAGCCGAGGGAATTCAGCAGCTTCAATACCTGGATACTCTTCTGATACACGCCGATGCCCCGCTGCCGGTCAACATTATCTTCCAGATAGCAGGGAAGCGATCCGACAATAATCAGTTCATGCTCACGGCAATACTCGGGCAGCCATTCCCACCCCTGCTCAGCCATGATCGCCAGATTGCTGCGCAGCATCCGACGCGGTGCCAGCCCCTTTGTCTGCTCTATCAAATATCGGAAATCCGGATTCATCTCCGGGCAGCCGCCGGTTATATCCAGAGTAAGATTGGGATGCTGCGTAAGAAATCCGGCAATCTGTCCCATAACATCCCTCCCCATAATTTCCGTGCCACGACGGGAAGCGTTGACATGACAGTGGGTGCAATGCAGGTTGCAGAGGTTGCCCAGATTGACCTGCAGCGTATGCAGGCTTTCAAACGTTTCGTACTCCGGATTTACCGCCTGCAGGCGGTCTTTAAATGATAGCACCATGATTCGTCAATGACTCCTTTTACTGTTCCGGGTTCTGTATTGGCTTTGCAGACATTAGTTGCAGGCACCAATCTGAAGCCAGTGCTTGGGTTTTATCAATTACTTTCATGGACCACCTCACTCTAAGCGGCGATAACACGTAAAATCTGCTCAACAGATGGTCGATCGGCCGGTCCATGGCCGATGTGATGTAATCTAACTATCCCTTCCGGATCGATGATCACATCACCACCCCGTTGATAGATATCGCCCTCTGACTTTATCGGTTTATTGCCCTTCAGCAACTCTCTGAAATAGATCAGCCATGTTTTGAACCCCCAGATATCCCAAAAAGATGCCGTGAGCATTCCATAGTCCTTGTACACTCCACGAGTTGTATCAATAAAAATTGGCCATTTGAGTGCAGTATCTTCAACATAACAACGGGCAAGAAAATCATTTTCAAAGGCAACTACAACCACTTTCACATTCAACCTATCGAGTTCGTCTTCCTTATCACGCAACTGCGCGATATGCGCTCGGCAGGGGAGTCAACCAAGATGCCGGTGAAAAACCAACAAGAGCCAGCTGCCCTTGTACTCTTCCTGAGAATGTAGATTGCCATTACAATCATGAATGGAAAATGGCTTTGCAGACTTACCTGTCAAATCACTCATAGCCGCACCTCCGTTTCTTTATTGTTTTTGAACTTGTTGTACAGAACCGGCACCAGCGCAAAAAGCCCGAGGAGCGCAAACGAGCCAAGAACACGAGGAGAAGCGATTCCGGAAAGCGAATCAATGGTTGCCAGGCTCGCGCCGGCATTGACGTAGACAAAACCGCCTGGGATGATACCGAGCATCGTACCAAAAAAGAACGTCCGCAGAGGCAGCCTGGTCAGACCGGCTGCCAGGTTAATCAGAAAGAACGGGAACACCGGCACCAGGCGCAGAAACAGCAGATAGCTAAAGCCTCGGGTTTCCAGTTCTCGGTTCATGCCCTCCAGCTTGCTGCCGAATTTGTTCAGAACGATATCGCGTAGCAGATAGCGGGTCACGAGAAAAGCGAGGGTAGCGCCAAGCGTTGCGGCGATGTTGGCGTAGACCGTCCCCATGATCGAGCCGAAGATCGCCCCGGCTGCCAGGGAGAGGATGGCCGCCCCAGGCAGTGACAGGGTGGTCTGGACGATATAGATCGCCATGAAGCCGGCCACCATGGCCAGCCTGTGAGCAGCATAATAATCCAACAGCACCTGACGGTTGGCCTTGAGAGCTGCCAGCGTTAAAAAACGCTGCAGATCAAAGTAGAAGAAGAGTGCTATGGAAGCAATTCCCGCAAGGATGATGACGATTTTTTTCGTGTTCATAGCTTCCTATCCGTAGCGTTAAATTTCGTCTTGCGAGTGGTTATTATGTCCATACGGTCTCCTATCCTCTTTGCCATTTCAGCCAACCTGCCAGCAGATTCTTGACAAAGGGTGTCAACCTTGTCCTGTTATAAGCGTCGGCAAGTCGTTTTATTACCTCGGCCTGAGTCGGATACGGATGAATAGTCTTCCCAATGGCTGAGATTCCCAGACCATTGGTAATGGCCAGCGAAAACTCGTTGATCATTTCACCGGCGTGGCGGGCCACTATAGTGGCGCCCAGTATCCTGTCGGTACCGGATTTCAGGTGGACTCTGGCAAACCCCTCCGCTTCTCCATCAAGAACCGCACGGTCGATATCCGACAACTGGACGGTGAGTGTGGTCACTTCAATACCTTTTTCCCTGGCATCCCGTTCATACATCCCGACATGGGCAATTTCCGGATCGGTGTAGGTGCACCAGGGAACCGTCAGAGTCGATGTTTTCTGACGTCCCATGAACAGGCTATTGGCTATCAGGATGCGGGCCAGTGCGTCGGCGGTATGAGTAAACTTGTATGGCGAACAGATGTCACCGGCAGCATATACATTCGCGTTTGAAGTCTCCAGCGTATCACGTACTTTGACACCTGCCTTGTCGTAGACAATGCCGCCCTTTTCCAGATCCAGTCCTTCAATGTTTGGCGCGCGACCTACTCCGACCAGAATTTCATCAGCAACAACTTCCACAGATTGTCCATCACGCTCCAACAGCAGGATCTTCTCGCTTCCTCTTCTTTCAATACGAAGAATATTTGCCCCGAGTTGCAGGTCAACACCTTCACGAACAAAGGCGTTACGCAGTATTTCAGCCGCATCGCCATCCTCCCTCCCCAAAATATGCGAGCCAAGCTCGATCAGTGTTACCCGGCTGCCAAAGCGGGCAAAGGACTGGGCGAGTTCGCAGCCGATGGGACCTGCTCCGATCACCGCCAGCCGTGGTGGAAGCTCCGTCAGGGAGAAAACAGATTCATTGGTCAAGTAACCGGTTTCTGCCAAACCGGGGATCGGCAGTGCGGCAGCTCTTGCGCCTGTGCAAACAGCCGCCTTTTTGAAATGCAGCTTCTTGCCGGCGACTTCAACACAATCAGGCGCGACAAAGCTCCCCTGGCCGATAAAAACATCTATCCCCAACTCATCACGGAACCGCTGCGCCGAATCATGATGGCTGATATCGGCCCGCAGGCGACGCACCCGCTCCATGGCAGCTCCAAAGCCGAAACTGATCCCTTCACTACCACGCACGCCGAACTCAGCACCGTTTCTCGCGTCGAACAAGGCCCGAGACGCCCGAATTACTCCCTTGGATGGCACACACCCCACATTCAGGCAATCCCCGCCCATCAGATGCCGCTCGATGAGGGCAACCTTCGCCCCCAAACCGGCGGCACCGGCGGCGGTTACAAGACCGGCCGTACCGGCTCCGATAACCACCAGATTGTAACGCCCGGCCGGCTCCGGATTTACCCACTCTAAGGGATGTACATTCGCTGACAGCTCTCGGTTTTCTGGAGTATCAGGGAGGATGATTATCCGATCGATCATGGTAATTTCTCCTTGAAACGCTTTTGAAACCAGCAGTTTATACCGTTGACAATCAAACCGGATAGGGGGTTTTTCCCGCTGGTATCCTCCCTTCGCAGGGGACGTTGGTCTGGCACAAGCCACATCCG
>VFJM01000166.1 GCA_009886055.1 Geobacter sp.
TCCAGAAGGAGGCGATGAAGGCTTTTGAATCCCTGATGTCGCCATCATTTGACGAGCTTGACGATTCTGTCCCCTTTGCGGCGGAAAAAGCGCTGATTGCCAACCTGAAGCAGGCCTTCCTGGTGCTGGCCGGCAGCGGCGTGCAGAAATTCATGGATACGATCAAGGACGAGCAGGAGATCCTGCTGGCCGTAGCCGATCTGGCGATCAACATCTTTGCCATCGAGAGCGCCGTACTGCGTGCCGAGAAGATCCTGCCGAAATTGAGCGAGAGCAAAAATGCATCCGTCAACGCAGCAGTGAAGGTATTCACCTTTAACGGTACCGAAAAAGCGGCTTCCGCCGCTCGCCGGGCGGCCTACTACATCGAGGAGGGGGATACCCTGACTATGCTGCTGGCCGGCATCCGCAGGTTTACCAAATATGACGCCACCGGACTGCTCAAGGCAAAACGTCAACTGGCGGCGGCCGCTATTGAAGCGGAGAAGTATATTTTTTAAGTAAGAAGCAACTCCCCTCCCCCGCCGGGGGGAGGGCAATTTGTTTTTGCACTATCGGAGCAGCATGCAGCAGCACACCGTACAAACACCCTACATTGTCGGGGAAGTCCACTTCTACAGCGCCGAACTTGACGGCGGGCTTGTGCTGTTCGACACCGGCCCCCCCACACCGGAGGGAGAAGCCTGCCTGCAGGCGAACATCGACCTCAAACGCCTTAAATACCTGTTCATCACCCATTGCCACGTCGATCATTACGGGCTGACCAACTATATTCTCCAGCATAGCGATGCAGAGGTATTCATCCCGCGCAGGGACTCCACCAAATTTCAACGTCACGCCGAGCGGATGGAACGGATGGGCGAGTTCCTGAGCGGATACGGTTTTGGAAGAGATTTTTCCGTTCAATTAAAGGAATCTTTTGAACGAAACAAGGTCTTTCCCGCCGATCCGGAGCGATTCCGGATTGTAGAAGAGTCGGATGAACCGGCTGAACTCGGAATCAGCTACCTTGCCTGTCCAGGGCACTCCCAAAGCGACCTGGTCTATCAGGTCGGAGAGTTTGCCGTAACCGGCGACATCCTCCTCAGAAACATCTTTCAGGCCCCTCTTCTTGATATTGACCTGGAAACCTTTACCGGTCGTTTCAGAAATTATGATGCCTACTGCACCTCCCTGCTCAACCTGGCAAAGCTGGGCGGACGGCGCATCATGCCGGGGCACCGCCAGTATGTGCGCGGGGTCGACGAAGCCATTCTCTTCTACGTCAAGACGCTTTTGGAGCGTGTTGTACAGCTGCTCCCCTTCAGAGGGCTGACAATAGACAAAATAATCAACCGCCTCTTCAAGGGGAGGCTGACAGATCCGTTTTCCATCTACCTGAAAGTCTCGGAGATCGTCTTCATGCTCGATTTTCTCGAGAACCCGGCCCTGCTCAAGTCTTCGCTGGTACAGATCGGCCTGTTTGACAAGGTGGGTGCTCTGTACGAGACGGTTGCGTAGTCATATGAATACAAGGGAGAACACTATGCTCGACCCGCTTTTCAAGCCGATTACCATTAACCGTATGGAGGTCAAAAACCGCATCTATATGCCGGCCATGCATATGAACATGGCCGGTAATTATGCGGTCAGCGACCGGCTGGTCGATTTCTACGCCGAGCGTGCCCGCGGCGGAGCCGGGATGATCACGGTAGGGTATGCGACAGTGGATGAACGCTCCGGCAATCCCGGCAACATCGGCGCCCACAAGGATATCTACATCCCCGGCCTGACCCGCCTGGCAACAGCTATCCGTGACAACGGCGCCCGCACCTCCGTCCAGCTGAACCATGCCGGACGCTACAACCACTCCATGCTGATGGGTGGCAAGCTGCCGGTCGCCCCCTCGGCGATCCCGTCACGACTGACCCGTGAGACGCCGCATGCGCTGGAGATTCCCGAAATCGAGGAGATCATACTGCGCTTCGCCCAGGCGGCGGGACGAGTCAAGGAATCCGGCTTCGACGCCGTCGAGATCCTCTCCGGTACCGGTTATCTGATCAGCGAATTCCTCTCTCCGCTCACCAATAAACGGGATGACCGGTACGGAGGCGATTTTGAGGGCCGCATCCGTTTCGGCCTGGAGGTGATCCGTGCCGTCCGCGAGGCTGTGGGAAATGACTTCCCGCTGCTGGTCAGAATGAACGGCAACGAATTCATGAAGGGTGGAACGAGCCGTCAGGAGCTCCAGGAATACGCCGTCCGACTGGAAGAAGCCGGGGTGGATGCCCTCTGTATAAACGTCGGGTGGCATGAGGCCCAGGTGCCGCAGATCGTTACCGAAGTGCCGCGTGGCGTCTTCGGGTATCTGGCGCGCGGGATAAAGGAGCGCGTCAGCATTCCGGTCATCGCCAGCCACCGCATTAACGATCCTGATCTGGCCCGGGAGATGATCGCCGACGGTCTGTGCGACATGGTGGCGGTCGGACGGGCGCTGATCGCCGACCCTTTCTTCCCGGAGAAGGCCCGCAACGGCCATGAGGGGGATATCGTCCACTGCGTCGCCTGCGCACAGGGGTGCTTCGACAATCTCTTCAAGATGAAGGCGGTGGAGTGCCTCTGTAACCCGCGCGCCGGGTACGAACGTTCGCGGGCGCTTACCAGGGCCGACACCCCGCTGGCCGTCACCGTTGTCGGCGGCGGGGCGGCCGGGATGAGCGCGGCGGTTGCCGCCGCCGAGCGTGGACACCGTGTAACGCTCCACGAGTCGGGCGGCCATCTCGGCGGACAGCTCCTGCTGGCAGGCGCGCCTCCCGGGCGGGAAGAGTTCCTCGAACTGGCAGCCGACCTGAAGCGACAGCTGGAATTATCCGGCGCCACGGTCATACTCAACTCAAACGTCGATGCCCGGTTTTTGAAAGACACCCGCCCGGACGCGGTGATCATTGCCACCGGCGGCCGGCCGATCACGCCTCCCATACCGGGTGCCGATCTGCCGCACGTCCTCCAGGCCTGGGATGTGCTGACAGGGGATGTCACGACGGGAAGGAGAGTGGTTGTGATCGGCGGCGGGGCGGTCGGTATCGAAACGGCGCTGCTCCTCGCGGAGAAAGGGACCCTTTCCGGTGATGCCCTCAAGTTTCTGCTGGTCCATGGGGCCGAGTCGGTTGAAGAGCTGTACGGACTGGCAACACGCGGCAGCAAGGACGTCACCGTCATAGAAATGCTGGGTGAACTGGGAACAAACTTCGGCAAGAGCACCCGCTGGGGGATGATGCAGGATGTGGAGCGGTACGGCGTCAAGAGCCGGGCGATGGCCAGGGTGATCGGGATCACTGCCGACTGCGTCAGGATCGAATGCAATGGCCAGGTCGAAGAGATCGCCGCCGACAGCGTGGTCCTGGCTGTCGGAACACGCGCCCACAATCCGCTCGAGGAACTGGTGGCTGCCGGTTGTATTCCGTTCCGGGTTGCAGGAGATGCCCTTCACCCCGCCATGGTCTTTGATGCTATACATCAGGGTTTTACGGCCGGTCGCGAGATCGGTTGAGATTTTACTACAAGGGGAATCGGTTATGAAAAATGTGCTTTTTGCGTTAGTACTGACACTATTTCTGGCGGGACCGGCTGCCGCCCTGGTGGTGGCCGGCGCGCACCTGGATACAACTGTGACGGTCAACGAGCAGCCGCTTCAATTAAACGGTTACGGAATCCGCACAAAATGGTGGGTAAAGGTGTATATCGGCTCACTCTATACCGCCAAGCCGATGTCTACGGTCGCGGAGGTGATGGCTGATCCGTCTGACAAGCTGATCCGGTTAAATTTCCTGCACAGCAAGGTGGACAGGGAAAAGATTACGGAGGCTATCAGAGAAGGATTTGCAAACACCCGTATGGACGAGTCCGATGTAGCCAAAAAATTTCTCGCGCTCTTCAGCCGCGACTTTTTGCGGGGCGAGTCGGTAGATCTCGTCCTCGGGGGGGATGGGACGGTCATTTACAAACATAACAGCCAGGTGATGGGAACCATTATTTCGAAACAACTGGTCAAGGGTATCCTCGGAATCTACCTGGGGCCGGTACCTGCCGACGAGGCCCTGAAGAGGGGCATGCTCGGTAAAGGTTAACCGGAAAGCGTCACGCGATGACGATTTTGCAGCAGTCAATTCCGGTACCGTTGCCAGGCGGCGACATTCTCAACCTCCAGAGGTTTACCGGCGCCGCACCGGGACCGCCGGTTCTCATGCTGCACGGCGCCATCGAGAACGGGCGCATCTTCTACTCCGGATCAGGCAGGGGACTGGCACCCTATCTGGCCCGCAACGGTTTTGACGTCTATGTGGCCGACCTGCGCGGACGCGGCAGGAGTACTCCGCCCATCGACCGGAGTTCGCGCTTCGGCCAGAGCGAAGCGATTACCGAGGATATTCCGGCATGTGCCGAGGCGATCAGAAGGATTCGCGGCCCCGTCCCCCAGCAGTGGATAGCCCATTCGTGGGGCGGAGTCCTTTTCTCATCGGTTCTGGCGCGATTTCCCGAGTACATAAAGCAGGTCAGTTCCCTGGTATATTTCGGGAGCAAACGGACCATCCGGGTCTGGAACCTCCACCGCATCCTCAAGGTGGATCTGGTCTGGAAGTGGGTCTGCCCCCTGGCATGCCTCATCGCCGGCTATCTCCCGGCGCGGCAGCTTTGGATCGGTTCTGACAGTGAAACTGCCAAGTCGTACCGCCAGAGCGCGGCCTGGGTCAAGAACGATGCCTGGGTCGATTCCGACGATGGTTTCGATTACGGTGCGGCCGTTAAAAAACGTTCCCTTCCGCCGATCTGGTATATCGCCGCAGAGAACGACCACGCCCTTGGGCATCCCCGCGATGTGCGGGATTTCATGGAATCCGCCGGCCGGCAGCAGTGCCGCTACACGGTGCTCTCCCGCACGAACGGCAACCGGCATGACTACGATCATATAACCATGCTTACCCATCCCGATGCCGTGCGGGACCATTTCCCCGGAGTGCTGGCATGGCTGCGGGAGCACAATCATAACGATGAAGCCCATAAAGGAGCAGAGCGTGGCACAGACCCATTCAACCAGCATTGAGCTGAGGTTTTCCGATCTCGACGCCTATGGCCATGTAAACAGCGCCGTCTACTTCACCTATCTGGAAACAGCGCGGGTCAAGCTGTTTAAAGATTTTTTCAGGGAAGTTTCACAGCATGGTATTTTCACTCTGGTTGCACGGGCAGAATGCGACTTCAAAATTCCGATCATGCTCTATGACCAGGTCATCGTGACTCTCTGGGTTGCCAGAACGGGGCGTTCGAGCTTCGATCTGGAATATCGCCTGCATGACGGCCAGGACAAAACCTACGCCACCGCCCGCACCACAATGGTCTGTTTTGACAGCATAAAGGACAAAACGGTAGCGATACCTGATAGCATCAAGGCTATGGCATAAGGAGCAGACGCTATGAGCAGAACAGAACAGATCCAAAGCGAACTCAGCGACGGTATTTTTACTCTTCGCATCAACCGGCCCGACAAGAAGAACGCCCTGAATCTGGCTATGTATCAGGCCCTGGCCGATGGCCTCAAGCAGGCGGACCGGGATGACGCGGCACGGGTGATCCTGATGTGCGGCGTTGATGATTGTTTCACCAGTGGCAACGATCTGGCCGATTTTATCGGCGCGCCGCAGGCCGGTCCGGAAAGTCCGGTCATGCAGTTTCTGACCGCCATCAGCGAGGCCCGCAAGCCGGTTGTGGCGGCGGTCAACGGCACGGCGGTGGGGGTCGGCGTCACCATGCTGCTGCACTGCGAACTGGTCTACGCCGGGTGCGGCGCAACCTTCCAGATGCCGTTCGTCAACCTGGGGCTCTGCCCCGAAGCGGGCTCCACGCTGCTCCTCCCCCGGGTCATGGGACACCAGCGCGCTGCGGAGCTGCTGCTCCTCGGAGAGGTTTTCACTGCCGGCAAGGCGTGCAGCCTCGGTATCGTAACGGAGGTCTGTCCGGACGGCGATGTTCTCGCAACCGCCCGAAAGAGGGCGCTGCAGCTGGCGGCCCAACCGGCGGCAGCGGTGCGTCTGGCCAAGGAGCTGCTCAAGCGCGACTATGCGCCCCAGTTGCGGGAGACCATCGCCGAAGAAGGTGTGCAGTTCATGGCGCGCCTGAAGTCGCCGGAAGCTTCCGAGGCGCTGCAGGCTTTCATGCAGCGGCGGAAACCTGACTTCTCAACGTTTGGCTGAAGGAATATATCATGGGACATCACCTCGGTTCAAAAAGCAGTATCGTACCGCTGATCGACCGGCTCAACAAGTACCCGATCGGTCTCGTGGACAGCGGCAAGCTGCGCGAGATTCTCTCACTCCTCTTTGATGAGCGTGAAGCCTTTGTCGCGTCCCGCTTTCCGCTCGAAGAGGCGACTCTTCCGGAACTGGTGCGGCTGACGAAGATCCCGGCGGGGGAACTGCTGCCGCTGCTGGAGAGGATGGCTGACAAAGGGCTGGTGATGGACATGCCCTACGGCGGGGAGGTTTATTACCTGCTGCTGCCGGGGTTGATCGGCTTCTTCGAGTTCACCTTCATGAAGAACCGCAGTGACCTGCCGCTGGAGCGGCTTGCCCTCTTGATGCGGGAATATCTGGAGGAGAGCCAGGCAGGGGAATTCTTCGGCAGCACAACGCCGCTGACCCGTTCGCTCCTCTATGAAGAGCATATCCCGGTCACCTCGGAAGTCACCAGCTATGACCGGGCCCGCGACATCATCCGGGAGGCCGGCTTCGGTGCGGTCGGGATGTGCTACTGCCGCCACAAGAAGGAACATCTGGGCGAGAGCTGCGACAAGGGCGCGCCGGTGGACGGCATCTGCATCTCGCTGGGGAGCGCGGCCCGCTTCATGTCACGGCGCGGTTTTGCCGAGGAAAAGAGCGTGGACGAACTGCTGGCGGTCCTCGACAGCGCCAGAGAGCTGAACCTGACGCACATTACCGACAATATCCGTCATAAACCATCGTTCATCTGCAACTGCTGCAGCTGCTGCTGCGAACTGCTGGCCGGGGTGCAGATGGGGTACCATGACGGCATCGCCAAGACCGGCTTCCGCGCCGTTATCGGCCGGGAGCGCTGCAACGGCTGCGGCGCCTGCTTCCGCGCCTGTAACGTCAAGGCGATCGGTCTGCCGCACGGGGTGCAGTTCGCCAGCA
>VFJM01000378.1 GCA_009886055.1 Geobacter sp.
GAGCCGCACTGTACACCGCAAACTGTGCCGGATGTCATGGGACGAGCAAACGAGGCTCGACGGTTTCTGCAATCCAGAATGCCATTGCCTCCAACAGGGGCGGTATGGGCTCCCTCAGCGGGTTAACCGTCGATCAGATAACGGCTATTTCCCTGTACTGATAATTCCAGGTTGCTTTCAAATCGGCATTTGACAGGCCTCCGGGGGCTTACAAACCTCGGAGGTTCAGCCGCAAACACATACCATCTTGATTACAAAGGAGGTGGAAAACATGCTTATCTATATGATTATTTTATGTGCACTAGTGTTGATAACATATCTGATTCAGTTCAAAGCATATGGTTATTCTCACCACTAAGTTTTAGCGCCGGCTTTTCGTGAAAGAATTGCCTCATCATAGAAAAAATCGATTCAGGGGCGAGTCTCAATTTCGTACATTGTAACGATATGAGACGCGCCCCCTGCACGAACGTCTCGGGGGATCAATTCATGTTACATCAGTAATATCGCTATATGAATCTGTCCTGCCTGAAGAAGCCCCACTTTGCCACAGAAATGATCCCGTCATGGCGAGTGCGGTGAAAATTTGATGTTAATGAGGTGATGTTCAAAAGCCATTTTTAAGAACCTTTATGTATAGGAGTCAGGATCCCGTACTTCTCCATCCGGTAGATAAGTGTATGACGGGGAATGCGCAGGAACTTCGCCGCGGCGGTCTGATTCCAGAGGGTGCGTTCAAGAGCCTCGACCACCACCTCCCGCTCCAGCTGTTCAAGCGGATATCCTTCATCCGGCAGGTTGATCACGCTGCCTGGTTTTGACGTTGTGCCAGGGGCCGTATCACCGCTGCGTATCTTGTCCGGCAGATCATCGAGGGTTATTGTGTCTCCGCCCCGCATGATCAGAAGGCGCTCTACCAAGTTTTCCAGTTCACGAACGTTTCCCGGCCACCGGTAGGAATTGAGGGCTGCCATGGCACCAGTGTCAAAGAGTACCTTCTCGGCTCCATGCTTCCCGCAGAAATAGCGCAGGAGCAGGGTAATATCCTCAGGGCGCTCCCGCAGCGACGGCAGGTGGATCGGGATGACCGCCAGGCGATAGTAGAGATCTTCGCGGAACGTACCGTCAGCCAGCGCTCTCTCAATATCCAGATTGGTAGCGGCCACCACCCGCACATCCAGCTTGACTGGTTTAGTCCCCCCAATCGGTTCTACCACCCTCTCCTGTAATGCTCTGAGCAGTTTGGGCTGCAGCTCAAGCGGCAGCTCGCCTACTTCGTCCAGAAAAAGAGTGCCGCCATCCGCCAGTTGAAATTTGCCGGCCTTGTCCTTGACCGCGCCGGTGAAAGCGCCGCGGACATGGCCAAAAAGTTCACTTTCCAACAGATCGCGGGGGATTGCGGCACAATTGATCGCGATAAAGGGCGCATCGCGACGGCTGCTATGGAGGTGAATTGAGCGGGCCACCAGTTCCTTGCCGGTACCGGATTCGCCAGTGACCAGCACCGAAGCCTCCGTGTCGGCAACCTTGCGGACGACCTCGAAGACCCGCTCCATAACCTTTGATGAACCGACAATGGTGCGATAATCCGCCTTGTCCGACAATTCATCTTTCAGCCGTTTGTTTTCGTCGGCCAGCCCCCTGAACTGGAGTGCCTTGGCAACGATCAGCCGCAGTTCGTCACGGTTGAAGGGTTTGGTGATGTAGTCATAAGCCCCGGCCTTCATGGCCTCCACGGCCACATCCACCGTGCCGAAGGCGGTGATCATGATCACCAGCGTTTCGGGTGAACGCTCCTTGACCCCCTTCAGCACCTGCATGCCGTCCATGCCGGGCATCTTCATGTCGGTGATCACCAGCGCCGGAGCCTCTTTGGCGAACAGACGCAACCC